>JBBTKS010000028.1:0-20375 GCA_038058885.1 Pseudomonadota bacterium | reverse complement strand
CGCACGCTGGTGGCGATCATGGAGAATTATCAGCAGGCGGATGGGACGATCGCCATTCCCACCGTGCTTCGTACTTACATGAGCGGTCTCGATACCTTGCGACCGTAATCTCCGTTAAAAACCCCTGAATCTCACGCCACGAGTCAGCGGAAGCCAAGGCCGGCGTCGGCTATAATTAAGGCAAATTACAAGGGGTCAAGCATCTGTATGGTATTGGGGACGCTTCTCAAACGTCTGCTGCCGTATCTTTTTTTCCTGATCGCTATTAGTCCTTGCCATGCCGAGAACGAGCGCGAGAGCGCCCGGGAACTCGATGCCGAACATCGGCGTGGCGTGGAACTGGCGCGTGAGGGACATTACGACGCCGGGCTCGCCGTGCTTACCGCATTGCTTGGGAAATATCCAGGCTCCTATCCCCTCGAGCGCGACATTGTCATTGTCACGGCATGGAAGGGCGACTGTCGCGCCACCGTCAGGCGTTATGAGCGCATTCACGATTACCCCGATCCCGAACCTTACCTCATCCTTCCGGTCAGCGACTGTCTGATCAAGCTTGGCAGGACTAACGAGGCGATTGCGCTTCTCGACGATGGACGGCGACGCCTGCCGGATGACGCCGATCTGAGTGCGGCCTACGCCAGTGCCGTGGCGAGACGTGCCGCGCTGTTTCGTCACGAGCTGCGGCTCGAGGTCAACACCAATACTTCCGATCAGGGAAAACGCGAGTGGATATGGGGCGCCACGGTCAGCCGCCGTCTCGCGGACCGCACGCATGTCTATGCACGCTACGCGAATACGCACTCGAGTTACGATGAATTCCAGACGGGCAAGCAGGATCGGCTGGGCGTGGGGATAGTGCATGAGTTCCGCAACAACGTCGTGGTCACCCAGGAATTCTCCGACGACATACATCGAAACGGGCAGAATGGCAGCCTGACGAGCGTGGTATTTCTGCCGAACGACCTGTGGCGTTTCGGCGCGTCACATACCTCCTTTGCCGAGGATTTGCCGTTACGCGCCAAGGCTCAGCTGATCGATGCCAGGCAATCCAGTGTTTTCACCGATTTTCATACCGCGGATTACCTGTGGTCGTGGGTCGCCTCTGCCTCGCGATATGACTTCTCCGATACGAATCGTCGTACCACGCTGTTTACCTCGCTGGGTTACGCCTACGAAATGAAACCCAAGCGGGAGCAGCGGGTGTTCCTCGAGTATTACCAGTCCGACAATACGCTGGACAACGCGATCTATTTCAATCCCTCCCATGACCGGAGCGTATCGGTGCTGCACAAGACCGACTTCGTCTACGACTCGCGTTTCCCGCGTCACGTCGACCATCTCTACCTGAGCCTGGGTCTCTACGATCAGCAGGGATTTGCCGGGCGCGCCACATGGGGCGTGCGGTACGAGCAGGATTACGATCTCACGAATCGCACGGCATTGCTGGTCGGTGTGGGCTACGGGCGGCGCGTTTATGACGGTGCCAGTGAATACGAAACCTCCTTGAATGCCATGTTCCGGTGGCTCTTTTGATCTTGGTCGGGCGTGTCGCCGCGTTCTTCTGGATGCTCATTATCGTTCCGTGCGCTTATGCCACGGAACTGACGGCACTGGTGTACCACGATGTGCCGCCGGATCCGGGGCGTGAGCCCTACAACGTCAGCCGTTCGCTGTTTGTCGCCCAGATGGATTATCTCAAGCACAACGGTTACCAGCCGGTGAGCCTCGACCTGCTGACCAAAGCGCAGGAAGGCAAGGCGCGCTTGCCGGACAAGCCCGTCCTGCTGACATTTGACGATGCCCTGCACAGTTACAGCGAGTTTGTCGCGCCGTTGCTCAAGCTTTACGGGTTTCCGTCCGTGGTCAGCGTGGTCGGTGTCTGGGCCGATGGCGCGCACACACCGCCCGAGTATCAAGGGCGTTTGATGGCATGGGATGACCTGCGCAAGTTGCGCCGCAATCCTCTGGTCGAGATCATCTCTCACAGCCACGATCTGCATCGCGGCATTCCGTCCAATCCTCAGGGCAATGAAGCCGCCGCCACCACGACCCGGCGCTACTCCAAGGAAGCCCGCTCCTATGAGAGCGAGGCGGAATTTCGCCAGCGCATCCGTGACGACCTTGCGCAATCCGTTGCCGAGTTCAAACGACATCTGGGTTTTGCTCCCCGTGCCATCGCCTGGCCCTACGGATACTATGATCAGGTCCTTGTCGAAGAAATGACGCGCGCCGGAATACGCTTTTATCTGAGTATGGACAACGGTCCGACCACGCTCGCTGAACTGCCTCGCATCAAGCGGGTTATCGTTCGCAACACCCCTTCGTTGATCGGCTTTATCGACGACTTGCAGTACAAATACCGGCTGGCGGATCAGCGTGTCGTACAGTTCAGTCTCGATCCGTTCAAGGGCGTTTCGGAAGCCAAACAGGAGGAGCTGCTCTCCCGAGTGCTGGACCGGCTCCAGATTCTCGGCGCCAATACAGTTATGGTTTCCCCGTTTACCGCCGACCGGCGCGAGGCTTTTTTCCACAACCGCCAGATGCCGGTCGCCGCCGATGTGCTCAACCGAGTTCTGCACCAGATTCTCACGCGCCTGCGTATCCAGCGGATTTACCTCAGCCTGCCGACATCGGTTCCCGTTAAGGATATGGACGATCTGTATACCGATATGGCGCGCCTCAGCTGGTTCAGCGGCGTGGTGTTCGATTCGCCGCCGGCGCAGACTGAAACTCGCGTGCGCCATCTTATGAGTTATTACCATCCGATCGTGAAATTCGGGCTCGAAGGAGCGCCTCCGGTGAATCGCCAGTACGATTTCGAGGTGGTACGCCTGGATGCCGGCCTTTCCCGCAAGGACCTCGAGACACGCGCTGAAGCTGTCAAAAATTCTCCCACCGAGGCGCTTGCCATCCTGGGATGGGCGCCGAAAGAGGGCGATCGCGAGCTTGCCGCGCGGTTGCGTCTGCTGCGCGGGCTGGGAGTCAAACATTATGGCTATGGACCGGATGATTATGCCGACGCCTCGCCGGTCCATTACGTGGTGGCTCCCGAGATGACCGGGAGACCGGCGGAAGGGAAAGAGAAGTAGCCATGCAGGCCGTATTCTTTTTTGTCTTTTTCTACCCCCTGTTCATGGCGATCTTCTGGATGATGGGGGCGATCATATTTTATATCCGGCGCGAGCGGAAAGAGAGAGACGTGCCCAGACTTGAGGTGTATCCGCGCGTCGCGATTCTGGTTCCGTGCCACAACGAGGAAGTGGTCATCCACGACGCGCTCACGCAACTTGCCCAGAATAAATATCCGGATTTTGAAATCATTGCCATCAACGATGGCAGCACCGACCGCACCGGTGAGATACTGCAAGAACTGGTTGGAAAAATAGGGCGTCTGCGCGTGGTGACGCTCACGCGGAACATGGGCAAGGCCATGGCGCTGAAGGCCGGTGCCATCGCCAGTTCGTCCGAGTTCCTGATGTGCATCGACGCTGATGCGCTGCTCGACAAAAACGCGCTGTTCTGGATGATCCGGCATTTCCTCGAAGGCCCGCGCGTCGGCGCGGTCACGGGCAACCCGCGCGTCGTCAACCGCGCGAGCCTTCTGGCGCGCATCCAGATCGGCGAGTTCTCCGCCATCGTCGGCATGATCAAGCGTACCCAGCGCAAGCTTGGACGCATCTTCACCGTCTCGGGCGTCAACACCTGCTTCCGGCGCGCGGCGCTGCATTCCGTGGGATACTGGTCCCCCGGAACCGTCACGGAAGACATCGACGTCAGCTGGAAGCTGCAGCTGCGGCACTGGGATATCCGCTACGAGCCGCATGCGCTGACGTGGATCCTGGTGCCCGAGAGCCTGCGAACCTTGTGGAAACAGCGCCTGCGCTGGGCGCAGGGTGGCGTGGAGGCGGCCATCCGGTACACCAAGAAAATATTCAGTTGGACCAGCCGGCGCATGTGGTCGGTGTATGCGGAGTATTGGGTGGGCGTCTTGTGGTGTTATGCTTTTGCTTTCACCGTTGTCTGCTGGATCGGCACCAATTATCTCCCGCGCGGCAGCTGGCCACCGTCGCTTGCGGTACAAACTCTCATTCCCGGCTGGACCGGCGTGATTCTGGCCTTTACCTGCCTGGCGCAGTTTACGGTGGGGCTCATCCTCGACAGCTTCTACGAACGCCGCGGTTTGATCCGCTATCTCTTCTGGGCGATCTGGTATCCGGCGGTTTATTGGCTTATCAGCGCCGCCACCACGGTTGTCGCGGTCCCGAAAGGCATCTACAAATACGGCAAGACGCAATACGCGGTATGGAGAAGTCCCAAACGCCGCCTGCGCGATCTGCTCGTGTGGGCGCGGTCGGCCCCCAACCAGCGGCATTATTTTCTCGACCATCCGATTATCGTTTTTTCCCGCCGCGTGGCGGAGCTGATGATCACGGTCCTGTTCTGGGGGCTATGGGTTTACCTGGTCACGCCGCTGCTGAGTCTGGCTCTGTGGTTCATCGGCGTCTATCTTTTTGTTGACCGCATGATCACTCTCGGTGGCTACGAGGCTTTTGCGGAACAGCTTGTCAATTACGGCTCCGCGGTTTTTGTCATGTGGCTGGTGCTCACCCTGTGGGTGCTCTGGAACCTGCGCCGTTATGGGCAACACAACCGCCGCACCGAGCCACCGCCCTATGTCACCGACGACCAGATCGCCGAGGCCATGCACCTTCCTGTCGAGACGATTTCCCGCGCGCATGCCAGCCGGCATATCCACCTTCATTTTGACCGGCATGAACGTCCTGTGATCGAGAAACTTTGATTGAGAGCCTGCTGATCAAGAAGCATGCAGGGAGTAGGTAGTGCGCCAGCCGGCAATACGGTATTCTTCCGCGGCCGGAGCGCTTTGACGGCGAAACCGGAGGCGTGAAATGAGTTTGTTGATTCCCGTTTATTTGGAGGGGTGGCCGAGCGGTTTAAGGCACCAGTCTTGAAAACTGGCAGGGGCTTACGCCCCTCGTGAGTTCGAATCTCACCCCCTCCGCCAACTTCACTTCATGATTTATCCTCTCAGTAATCCATCCATCGCTTCATGGATATCACTGAAGATATACATGCTGCCCGCTGTTGAAACGCTAATCCGGGGTATAATTCCAGCATGAATTTTCTTCCCATTTTTCTTGATCTGAAGAACCGTCCCTGCGCGGTGATCGGGGGCGGGGAGGTGGCGTCACGAAAGGTAACGTTACTGCTGGAGGCCGGCGCACAGGTAACGGTGTATGCGCCCAGCGCGAGCGAGACCGTCAACCGCTGGGTGGCGAACGGCAAGATCAGGCACGTCGCACGGGAATTCCGCCCCGAGATGCTGGACGGTTGCGCGCTGGTCATTGCGGCGACGGACGACAAGTCGGTCAACCGCCGGGTTTCGGAGGCCGCCAAGGCGCGCAATATTCCGGTGAACGTCGTGGACCAGCCGGATCTGTGCACGTTCATCATGCCGTCCATCATCGACCGCTCACCGGTGATCGTGGCGGTGTCGACCGGAGGATCGTCCCCGGTGCTGGCGCGCCTCATTCGCGCGCGCCTCGAAACCTTGATCCCCGCCGGTTACGGCCGATTGGCGAAACTGGTGGTCAAATTTCGAGACATCGTGAAGCTGCGCTTTGCTCATCCGCCGCGCCGCCGCCGGTTCTGGGAAGAGGTATTGCAAGGGCCGGTCGCCGAGCTTGTCTATTCCGGACAGGATGCCGCGGCGGAGAAGGCCTTGCAGCGGAGAATCGAGGCTGTCGACGGCAGCCGGGCGCCGGTCGGGGAAGTGTATCTGGTGGGCGGCGGTCCGGGCGATCCGGATTTGCTCACCTTCCGCGCGCTGCACCTGATGCAGCAGGCCGATGTCGTGGTTTACGACCGATTGGTGTCGCCGGCGGTGTTGAATTTGATACGGCGCGACGCCGAGCGTATTTACGCCGGCAAGGAGCGCGACAACCATGCCATTCCCCAGGAAGACATCAATCACCTCCTGGTGCGCCTGGCCAGGGAGGGCAAGCAGGTCGTGCGGCTCAAGGGCGGCGACCCGTTCATCTTCGGGCGCGGAGGCGAGGAGATCGACACCTTGGCCGCCGAAGGCATACCGTTTCAGGTGGTGCCGGGCATTACCGCGGCGGCGGGCTGCGCCGCCTACGCCGGCATACCGCTGACACATCGTGACTATGCCCAGTCCGTGGTGTTCGTCACCGGGCATCTCCAGGACGGGACGGTTAATCTCAACTGGAAGGCGCTGGTGCAGCCGCGCCAGACCATCGTTTTCTACATGGGTCTGCACGGCATCGATACGATCTGCCGCGAGCTGATACGGCACGGCATGCCGTCGTCCACGCTGGCGGCGCTGGTGCAGCAAGGCACGACGCGTAATCAGCGTGTCTTGACCGGAGACCTGGAAACCCTGCCGTCAATCGTGGACAAGGCGCATGTCAAGGCGCCTACCCTGATCATCGTCGGCGATGTGGTGGAGTTGCACGGTAGACTCAAGTGGTTCGAGCCCACCGCCGCTGACTAAGTACCCGGACAGATTCGTTTTGTTAGGGAACCTCTGAATAATTCGATGTAGGGTGCGTCCCACGCACCATTTCGTCGATCGGTGCGCAGGGCGCACCCTACGTTTTTGGATTAATCAGACCTTCCTTAGAGGCTCTAAGTACTAGCCGTCGTTATGCTGGATTTTTTTGCGGCCCAGACCCTGTTCGACCGCGATGACCGCGGCTTCCACGCGCGAATGCACCCCCAGTTTGCGCAGGATGGCCTTGACGTGGAGCTTGACGGTTCCGTCCGTGATAGTGAGCGCGCGCGCTATCGTCTTGTTGCTTTGTCCTTCGGCGACGTGGCTTAAGATTTCCATTTCACGCGGAGTGAGCTCGGAAAGCGGGGCGGCGGAACGGCGCGGTGTTTCACTGGTCTGGCCCTGAACGATGCGCGTGAGAGATCCCACCATCTCCTTGGCCACGACGTTGTCGCCGCGCATCGCCGCGTCGAGCGCCGGTACCAGGTCCTCGGGATTCATGTCCTTGAGCAGATAACCGGCGGCGCCACCGCGCAGGGCGGCGCGCAGATCGGCGTCATCCCGGCTCATGGTCAGCATCAGAATCGGCACCGTGACGTTACTGGCGCGCAATCGTTCCAGCGTTTCAATACCGTTCATGACCGGCATTTTGATGTCCAGCAGAATGACTTCGGGCGACAGAGCGAGAGCCTGCTTAATGCCTTCCTCACCGCTGCCAGCCGACGCTACGACCTCAACGCCACGGCTGCGCAGCAATTCCTCCAGTCCCTTGCGGACCAGAGCATGGTCATCGATCAGCAGTACACGCAATCTTTAGCCCTGTTTTGTTATTTTGTCTCGGCCGCTCTGGCCGGGGTGACGGGAAATGTTAGCACGATTCGCGTGCCTTCGCCGGGTTCACTTTCAATGGTGAGCTCGCCGGGCAGACGTTCAGCGCGCTCGCGCATGACGGAGAGTCCGATGTGTTCACCCGGCCGCGCTGCCGAGACCGGGGACATGCCTTCACCGTCGTCCTCGATCAGCAATGAATAGCCACCTTTGCCTTCGCCGTGCAGCAGAATGCGCGCATTGCGCGCGTTGCTGTGCTTGCCGATATTCGACAGCGCTTCCTTGATGATATGAAAAATCTGGCTCTCCTGGAGTGGCGTCAGGCTGAAATCCCGGCACTCGTTGTGAAAGAAGACGTTGATTCCGGTTTCTTCGCTGAAGCGTTCCACCATGCCGGCCACGGCGGGCACCAGTCCGCGCTCATCGATCTTCAAACGGTAATTGGCCAGCAGTTCGCGCAAACTGTCGTGCGCTTCTTCAACCGAGGTTCTCAGGTTCTGTACTTCGTGTTGCGAGGTGCGCAAGTCTTTCGTGTGCAGGGATTCGCCCAGCATTTTAACCTGCAGGCGCATTCCCACCAGCGCCTGCGCCAGCGAATCGTGCAGTTCGTTGCCGATAATGTTGCGCTCTTCCATGATGGCGATCTGGCGCGCCTGACTGTCGAGCCGCGCCTTTTCCAGCGCCAGCCCCAGGTGCTTGCCCACGCTGCTCAGCAGGTCATGAATGTCTTCGCCCATGGCGGATATCGGCCGGTCGAGAAAGAGGTTGTACACGCCAAGAATGCGTTCCTGATAAATCACCGGCACGACGACGAATTCCTGGCAGTCGTGCTTGAGCATGGGGAGGCCGAGGAGCTTGGCGCAGGATTGAGTGCCGTGTTGAATTCTTATGCCCCCCGCGGTCGCGGCCCAGCCGCACTGACAAAGACCGGCATCCATCATGCGGTCTTTTTCCACCACGTCCGCCGCCAGCCCGCGACTGGCGACGAGACGCGTCTGGCCGTCGTCGGTCAATACCCGCACCGTGGCGGCGCGCGCGTCCACCAGCTCGATAAAGGTGTCGAGGAAGCTTTCGAGCAACTTGTCGAGATCGCCGTGCTGGCTGAGGCTCGAGGCGACATCGTAAAGGATGTCCAGCGACTGGGTTTTACGCGCCAGGCGCACGGTCTGGGCGCGCACGCGCGCGTCCATGTCGATAGTCAGCGACTTCAGCTCGTCGCTCAACCGGTTGATGTCAATCGCCAGTTCGCGAAACTCGCCACGCGGAGGCACCGGGAGGCGCGCCGAAAGATTGCCGTCACTCATGCGTGCTGACCAGCTGCGCAGATGGGCGAGCGGCTCTACCAGATTGTGCCGCACGCGCGCGACGATCAGCCAGATCAGCGCCATGCCGGTGAGCAACAGCAATGCCAGGGCGGGGTAAAGTTTGTCGGCATGCTGGGGATGGTTCATGACGGTAAACGAAGCCGCTCCAATGGCGGCGAAGACAGCCGCCAGGAGGATCAAGGGGAGCGTCAGGCGATTCAGGAACAACCGGTAGGATTTCCGCCGCCAGCCGTCGGCAGGCGAAATCCAGGTCGCCAGTCGCGATTGGCTGGGGTCGGTCTGTCCCGGTGAAGCGCTCATGTTTTTGCCGCACTCGTGAACGGCGGAAATCCTTTGGACGTTAACAGGGTAGATTATTGAGGCGGCATGAATCAAGCCGGTTCGGGTCGCCGGTCAGCACCCATGGCCTGAAGTCCGGCAGACGATTTACCACCTCGATAATCCGGCTATCATACTACGATCTTCGTTGCTGATCCGGCACGCCATGTTGTTACGGTGCCCGGGAAACATTTTTGTGTCCTTCCTTATACCCTCTATTTCCGACGGGTATCTCTTACGCGCCGGGACGGACGGCGGCTTCGGCTGCGGCAGAGGACGGGATCACTCTTTTTCAGGTGCGCCGCCCCCGGATTTCGATGCGGCGGCATGCGCTGGATCGTTGGGGTTGATGAATATGAATTGGTGCTCCCCGGGACCGATCTCGACGAAATCGAGCGTTGCACCGATAAGAAAATCCTTGCTGGTGTTGGAGACGACAACATTGATGCCTTCGGAAGCGAGCAACGCATCGTCATCGCCCATTTCATCGAAGCCCATTCCATAGACAAACGTGCCGTCGTCTTCCCGGCGCACGGCGATGCGCAGATGCATGCCCTGGGAGCTGGAGACTTCCGCCGATTGGCGTATTTGCGCGGCGGCCTCGGGGGTAATGGTGATCATGAATAATTCCTCTTGTAGATACCGTGAGCCTTTAACAATAATTCTTGAACCGTCGTATTAGCGGGCAGCCTGATGCTTCCCGTTCGTTCGCCGTTGCTGGCGCACAAACTGGACGAACCGCCTGGTCCAGTGATTGTCCTCCAGATCGCGCAGGTGCGCATAACAGGCCAGCAAGTTCTTGTGGACGATGCCGTCATGTTGTCCGTCCACCCCGTTGCCGCGCATCACGTCGTAGGCGTAGACCGTGCCGGGAGCGAGATTCTCCAGACTGGAATAATGGAATTCGTGCGCGCGGACATCCGCCGCCCCCGATAACGGCCACGGGTTCTTGCCGGTTTCCCGCAGTTGCACATAACCTCGTCCCATGGGGCGGTCATGCATCACGACGTCGCCGGGAATCACCCCCGCCATTTCGCAGCGCTTGCCGCGCCAGGAAATGCTGCGCGCCAGATACATGAGGCCCCCGCACTCGGCATAGGCCGGGAGGCCGTTTTCAATGGCTTGCCGAATTTCATGCCGCAGCGAGGCATTGGCCTCCAGTTGTTCCATGAATACCTCGGGAAATCCGCCGCCGATGAACAGCGCGTCCACTTCGGGCAGCCTGGCGTCCTTTAACGTGTCGATCGTGACCAGCTCGGCGCCCGCGGCGCGCAGCGCCTCGAGATCGCCCGGGTAGTAGAAGGCAAAGGCGGCGTCGCGGGGGATACCAAGTCTTATCGAAGTCGCGCGCAGCGCGCTCGGCTCGCCTCCCTCTCCCGCTTGCGGCGGGAGAGGGAATGAGGGTGAGGGAGAGATTTCCGCGAGCGCCGGCGCCTGGGAGGAAACGGCGATCAGGCGATCGAGATCAACGGAAGCAGCCACTAACGCCGCGATCGTGTCGATTTTTTCCATGGCTGCGCTGGCTTCGTTGCTGGGCATGAGGCCCAGGTGACGTTCGACGATGGCGAGCCGGTCATCGCGATGCACCGCTCCCAGCACCGGTACGTCGGTGTAGTGTTCGATGACGGCGCGCAGTTTCGCCTCGTGCCGGGATCCGCCCAGCTGATTGAGGATGACGCCGGCTATGCGTATTTGGGGATCGAAGGCCTGGTAACCCAGGATCAGCGGGGCGATGCCACGGGTCATCCCGCGCGCGTCGATGACCAGCACCACCGGGGTTTCGAGCAAGGTCGCGAGCGCCGCGTTGCTGTTGCTGCCGTCGAGGCTCAGACCGTCGTACAAGCCCTTGTTGCCTTCGATCAGGGAGATATCCGCGCCGCGGGAACGCGCCGCGAAGCTGCGCAGGATTTCGTCGCGCCCCATGAGATAGAAATCGAGGTTGTGACAGTCGCGTCCGGCGGCCAGGGACAGCCACATGGGGTCGATGAAATCGGGGCCTTTCTTGAACGGCTGGACGACGTGTCCGCGGGCGCGCAGGGCGGCGCACAAGCCGACGCACAGCGTGGTCTTGCCCGAGGATTTATGAGCGGCGGAGATGAGCAGACGGTTCATGCGTCACCTCCTTGAATAAGATTGTTCACCGCAAAGACGCAAAGGGGGCAAAGATAATCGTGATTAGATGCCCAATTAAATTCAAATAATATAATCGTTGCGTTCTTTGCGCCTTTGCGGTGAAAAATAATATTAAGCGGCCTTGGCGGCTTCTGCCTTGTGATGCGGGTCGGCGTCGGCATCCGACAGGCTTTGCGGCAGGAACGGGAGCACTCTCATGGCGAAGGCCGCCATGACGAGCGCCAGTCCCATGCCGCCGATGCCGAGGACCACCTCGGGCAGGCTCGGTGAATACACCGCCACCGTGCCATCGAAGAAACTGCTGCTGACGATATCTTTTCCTGGATAGAGCGGCATCGGGTACGCCTGGCCGCCGATAATGATGACGTAGATCTGGGCAATGCCGCCGAGCACGACAAGAATGGCCGCGAGCGCCGCCAGCGCCCGCGACTTGCCGAGCCCGGAGAACAATATGATCAGCGGAATAACGCCACCCACGATAACCTGGCCGAGCCAGAACATCTTCGTATAGATACCGCCATTCAGCAGGATAAAGCCCTCGATCCCGTGGCGTTGCGTGATATACAGGTTCGTCAGGTGATAGACGGTAACGAAATACAGCACCGCGGCGACGAACACGCCCAGCAGGTTGCGCAGACGGCCGAACACGACATCGCCCAGCTCCCGGCCGGTCCAGCGCATGCCGGCCATCAGCACCACCAGGAATATCGCCAGCCCGAACTCGAAGGACATGATGATGAACATGGGTGCGATGATCGCCGAGTTATAGGCGTCGCGCGCCACCAGGAAACCGAAGATGGAACCGGTACCGGTGGTGAGAGTCAGGCGCCAGATAAACGCCAGCATCCCGACCGGTTTGGTGTAATCGTTCATGCGCCGCTCTATCATCATCCACAGATAAACGATGACGATGCCGAAGAAGCCGATATAGAGATAGATGTTCCACGCAAAAATGGACTTGAAGTTGTAATAGGTCATGGCTTCGATCAGCCGGTCCGGCCGTCCGAGGTCCAGCACCAGTATCGCCAGACCGCCGGCCAGCAGGGTGATCGCCAGAAGGCCCGAGAGACGCGCCAGCGGCTTGTAAAGCTGGCGGCCGAAGACCGAGGCGATCGAGGCGACGTTGAGCGCGCCCGAGGCCGCTACGATCAGGAACACGGCGAATACATGCGGCACGCCCCACATGACCTGGTTGGACATGCCGGTGATCCAGTGGCCGTGGTGCTCCATGTACAGGGCGGCGCCGAGTCCCGCGAGGGTGATGGCACCGAGTATGCCCAACACGGCATAGAAACCGGGGCTGCGTCCTTCGATCGTTGCGTAATGCATATGTGCCATGCGTCAGACTCCCCGGTAACGCACGCCGGTGTTCAGATTCAGGTCCGGGCGCAGTTGGGTGGTAGGTGCGGACGCGAGCTGTTTATTGATCTCGCTGTTCGGATCCTTGAGGTCACCGAAGACCATGGCCTTGTTGCCGTCCTTGGTGCAGGCCTCGACACAGGCCGGGATTCTTCCGGCATCCACGCGGTGCACGCACAGCGTGCAGGACTCGACCGTGCCCATGCCGCGCGGGGCATGGGGTTTCTGGTTGGTGGTTTTCTCGTGCACGAAGGAGCGCGCCTTGTACGGGCAGGCCATCATGCAGTAGCGGCAGCCGATGCAGATATGCTTGTCCACCAGCACGATGCCGTCAATGCGCTTGAACGAGGCGCCGGTGGGGCAGACATCCACGCACGGCGGTTCCGCGCAGTGCTGGCACATGACCGGAAGCGTCTCGACGTAGCCGGTCAGCTTGTCCTTGAGTTCGACTTTGCGAATCCACTGGGCATCGGTGGCGGGACGACCATGGCTGGTGACACCGTTTTCCTCGTGGCAGGCGGTGACGCAGGCGTTGCAGTCGTGGCACTTGCCGATATCCACGAGCAGGCCCCAGCGCTGCAGGCGGGTGGCGGCCTCTTCGGGAGAGCGGGCGCGCGCCAATTCAACCAGACGCAAGCCCGGTACCAGTGCCATGCCGGCCACGGCGGCACCGCCGATTCCTATGAATTCCCTGCGGCTCAGGCTCATGGCTGATTCCCGTTAATGGTGCCCATGACGGCGGATGTACGCATTTTTTCCTTCAGACCGGCGGGGTCCGCCGCCTTGGGCGGTTGTCCGTTCTTTTCCGGCGCCGCCGTGTGGCAGGTGAAGCAATCGATGCTGACGGAGGTATAGACATGACAGCTCTCGCAGAATCCGTCCTTGCCGAGCACGCTGTTGGTCTTGGGATCGGCGTGGCAGTCAACGCAGTTTTTCAAACTGTGTTTCTGCGTGCGAATCCCCCTGTGCATCGTCTCGTCGCGCTGGTGCAGGATCACCTTCATGTGGTTGCGGCGCATGTAATCCGTGTCTTCCACGCACTTGTCGCCCTTGTATGTCTTCACGGTCGGGCCGAAAGCGGGTCTGGCGCCGGATGTTTCCGCTGCAAAAACCATCGCCGTGGTGAGCAGGGCCGTTGCCAGCACTGCGAGCGACGCCGCCAAGATATGCTTTATGTTACGCCTCACGCCTCACCCCTCGCGTCTGACGGATTTAGTGGTCGCCCATGCCCATCTTGATGTAGCCGGTCGGGCAGACGTCGGCGCAGATATGGCAACCGATGCACAGATCGTAATCGGTGTACACATAGCGACCCATCGTCGATTCGGTCTTGGGCGTGCGCTTGACCGCGACTTGCGGGCAGTAGATCACGCAGTTGTCGCATTCGAAGCACATGCCGCAGCTCATGCAGCGCTTGGCTTCGTCCACGGTCTGTTTTTCTTCCAGCCCGAGCATGCGTTCCTTGAAGTGCCCCAGCACCTCTTTGGCGTCGGGAACCATCTCGGTGCGCTTGTGGCGCGGGGAATACTGGAAATGTCCGAGGAAGAGCTCGGAGGATTGGCATACCTCAGCATCCGCGCGGTCTTCGTAGTTGTGTACCGCGAAACCGCCGACGGCTTTGCCCTGTTCCGATGTGCCGCGCAGACCGCGGTCGATCGCACGCTCGGTTTCCGGACCTTCCGGTTTGAACTCCTTCGGGGTCAAGCCCACTTCCTGCAGCTTGGCGAGCAGGTTGAAGTGGTGCACGTCCACCTTGGGACGCTTGCCCATGTCCTGCTTGCTGAGGAAGTGATCGATGCTTTCGGCCGCAATCGAGCCCTGGCCGATCACCGTGGTGAGCAGGTGCGGGCGGATGATGTCACCGCACACGAAGTGGCCGGGTTTGCCGGGCACCTGATAGAACTTGTCGGCATTGATCAGGCCCTTGCCGTTGTTGAATTCTTCCATGCCGCGGAAATCGCCCATCTGGCCGATGGCGGAAACGATAAGATCGGCTTCCAGGTTCTGCTCGGTGCCCGGTTTCTCCACCGCTTTGCCGCTGGAGTAGTCGAGCTCGATGACACGCAGCGCCTTGGCGCGACCCTTGTCGTCGAGGATGACTTGCACCGGCTGCAGTGAACCGCGGATGGTCACGCCTTCGCGCTGGGCATCGTCGATTTCGTGCTTGGCGGCGTTCATCTTCTCCACCGGCTGGCGCGACATCAGCAACACCTCGGCGCCGTCCCTTTTGGCCGTGACCGCCACATCATGCGCGGTCTGGCCCATGACGATATATTCCGGACGCTCGGACTCGGCCAGCTCCTTGATGTAACCCAGGCGGCGCGCCACCGAGGCGACGTCGATGGAGGTGTCGCCGCCGCCGATCACGATCACGCGGCCGGACACGGATTTGAGACGGCCCTGGTTGAAGGCCTCGAGGAAGGCCACGCCGGTGATGCAATTCGGCGCCTCCGCGCCGGGAACCGGAAGCGCGCGACCGGACTTGCAGCCGATGGCGAATAGGACGGCGTCGTACTGTTTTTCAATATCCTTCATCGGGATATCCACGCCGATCCGGGTCTTGAGTTTGACCTCCACGCCCATGTTAACGATGCGATTGATTTCACCGTTCAGCGATTCGCGCGGCAGACGATAGCCCGGCACGCCGTACTTGGCCATGCCGCCGAGTTCGTCGTGATCGTCGAACATGGTTACCGCGTGTCCCTTGCGGCGCAGCTGATAGGCCGCCGCGAGGCCCGCGGGACCGCCGCCGATGATGGCGACTTTCTTGCCCGTGGAGTGCTCGGCCGGCTTGAACGCGAACTTGTTGGCCAACGCGTTGTCGCCGATAAATTGCTCGACAGCGTTGATGCCGACGTAGTCTTCCACCACGTTGCGATTGCAGCCGGTCTGGCACGGCGCCGGGCAGACGCGGCCCATCATTGAGGGGAAGGGGTTGGCGTCGGTGAGGCGGCGGAAGGCATATTCCTGCCAGTTCATGTCCTTCGACGGCTTTTCGATGCCGCGTGCGATGTTCAGCCAGCCGCGGATGTCTTCGCCCGAGGGGCAGCTCGCCTGACAGGGAGGCGTCTTGTGCACGTAGATCGGGCACTTGTCAGTTTCATCGGCGGTGAAAATCCGCGACTGCAAGGAAGGCCATTCCTGGTCACCGTCCTTGAATTTCCGGAACGTTAAACCGGCCTTAACCTCTTTGGTCTTGTCTGCGGGAGTTGCCATTACGAATCTCCTGTCTTGATACCGTTTGCGTGTAGAAATCTCAAAATACTTTTAAACGCAGATTAACGCGGATATTTTAAGAAATGAACGCGGATAAAAATATTCATTGGATCCATTTTCATTTCCTGGATTATCTGCGTTCATCTGTTTTCAATCTGCGTTTATCTGCGTTCCGGATCTTATGAAATCATTTCATTCCTATTCATTGACCGGGCCCAGCCGGATCGCCTTGCTGACCAGTCCGTGAACACTCTGAATCGTGTCCATGGGGAACTTGTAGTAGGGCAGGACTTTGGTGAACTGCGCCTTGCAGATGGCGCAGATCGCGGCGATGTGCGTGACGCCGTGCTCTTCGACGACCTCCTTGAATGCCTGCATGCGCGGGGCCGTGCCCTTGATACGCAGGTCCAGGAGCTCGTCGGTGAGCAGCCCGCCGCCACCGCCGCAGCAGAAGGTGCTCTCATAAATGGTCTCGGGCGCCATGTCGAAAAACTTGTTGACCGAGGCCCTGACCACGGCGCGCGGGATGATGAACTGACCGCCGGGCATGTTGCCCATGCGCGAGGCGCGCGCCACATTGCATGAGTCGTGAAAAGTGACGACCTTGTCGTCGTTCGCGCTCTTGTCGAATTTGAGCGCGTTGCGCTGAATCAGGTCATAGGTGAACTCGCAGATATGCTGCGGTATCGGGTAGCGCTGGTCGAGGAAATCGAACGGGCCGATGAGCGTGTTCCAGAAGCTGTAAGCCACGCGCCAGGCATGACCGCACTCGCCGACGACGATGCGCTTGACACCCAGATCCAGCGCCGCCTCGCGGATGCGCTTGGCGACCTTGTGCAGGTCCTTGTTCGAGCCGATGAACATGCCAAAGTTGCCGGCTTCGGACGCGTGCGAGGAAAGCGTCCAGGAGACGCCGGCGGCATGGAACACCTTGCCGTAGCCGATGAGCCCGTCGACATGCGGCTCGGCGAAAAAGTCGGCCGAGGGGGTGACCACCAGCACTTCGGCGCCCTTGACGTCAACCGGGTACTTCACATCCACGCCGGTATCGTCTTTGACGTCTTCCTCGAGGCCCTCCAGCGTGTTGGCGAGCGCCGGCCCCGGCAGACCGAGGTTGTTGCCGATCGTGTAGACCTTGACGAGGATTTCGTTGCAATACTTCTGGCCCTGACCGACGGTGTCCATGATTTCGCGCGCGGCCATCGAAATCTCGGCGGTATCGATGCCGTAAGGGCAGAACACCGAGCAACGGCGGCACTGCGAGCATTGGTGAAAGTAGGTATACCACTCGTCGAGCACGTCCTTGGTCATGTCGCGCGCGCCGACGAGTTTGGGGAAGAATTTTCCGGCGAAGGTGTAGTAACGCCGGTATACGGAACGCAGCAAGTCCTGGCGCGCGACCGGCATGTTTTTCGGGTCGGAAGTGCCGAGATAATAATGACACTTGTCGGTGCAGGCGCCGCACTTCACGCACGAATCCAGAAACACCTGGAGCGCGCGCGATTGCGAGACCAGATCGCCCAGTTTCTTGACGGCGACGTTTTCCCAGTCCGGCACCAGCTCTTTCGGGAAACCCATGCCGGCCTGGACTTCGGGTTTCGCGATGTACGGCTTGGAGCCGGCCATCGTGTCCTGTTTGATATGGGGAATGACCTGGTATTCGCCGAGGACCGGTGTTTCGATATCAGCCATCGCTTAGTTCCCCGCTGCCTTGGTGTTGTCGATTTTCGCACTCCAGCCGGCGACCCAGCGTTTCTCGCGCGCATTATCGACCTGGTTGCGGGTGGGGCTGAAGAACACGCCCGGCGCGTGCAGCAATTTACTGACCGGGAACACGATCATGAGCGTGGCCACCAGCGTGAGATGCACCAGCAGGGCCGGGTTGGCCGGGAGCGGTTGCCAGTTGAATGTCATCAAGCCCATGAAGAAGGCCTTGAGGGAAACGATATCGGTGCGGGCCAGGTACTTCATGGAGAGACCGCTGGCCCCGATACCGACCAGAAGCGCCAGCATCAGATGGTCGGATAAATTGCTGATGTAGCGCACACGGTCCACCAGAAACCGGCGTCCCCACAGCCCCAGGAGGCCCGCGACCATGCCAAAGCCGGTGAAAACGATGAACCACTGAAGCAACGGCACGAAGAACCAGACGGGTTCGGTGAAATAGCGCAGGTGCCAGAGCAGTTCCACGGCCAGACACAGGTGGAACACCCAGCCGAACAGCCAGGTCCACTTGTTCGCCTTGAACAGGCTTTCGAACACCGTGACTTCGCGCGCCATGCGCATCCATACTCCGACGCGGGTGGTCGGCGCCGGGGCGGTCGGGATTTTCAACGGCTGCGGCGTGCGCGCGTAGATGAAGATCTTGCGCGTTACGCCGATGACGAGGATAGCCGTCGCCAAGTAGAACAGCAGTGCGTAAATCAGTGTCACGGCTGACATCGTTACCCCGCTACTTTACTGTCCACGGCACCGCCAATGTAAGCAGGCGCCGCGGCCCCGACATGATACAGATCAACCGGCAAGCCAGCCGGCAACCTTTTTATACGCAGCCCGTAGGTTTCGGCAGGCCGGCGTATTTGCACGCCTGTTTCGCTGGGCCGTAGGGGAACAGTTCATACAGGTACTTGCTGTTGCCCTTGTCCGCACCGAGTTTCTTGCCGATCGCCTTGGTCAACACGCGCACGGCGGGCGCGATCTGATATTCTTCGTAGTATTCACGCAGGAAGTTGAGCACTTCCCAGTGGCTCGGCGACAGATCGCAGTTGTCAGCCTTGGCCATTTCCTTCGCGATTTCCTCGTTCCAGTCGGTACGGTTGGAAAGATAACCTTCCTCATCGGTTTCGATGGTCTTACCTGCTACGGTGATAGGCATGTATGTGCTCCTCGTCGGTTAAAGTCATTGATAAATATCAAAGCCAGGCCTGGACGGTGGGGTGTTCCGCCACCAGATCCACAAACCCGCTGTAGTCGACCAGCTTGATGCCGTCGATAACCCGATCCTGCATCCCACGCGCCTCGACATCGGGATACAGCGCATAGATCGGGAAACTCTTGAGAGCCTGTTCGACCATCTTGGTGGTCGCGGTGCCTTTCAGCGCGCCGTACACGCCGTCTTCGATCAACAGGACGGCGGATCCCTTTTTGAGGTACTTGAAGCAGCTCTCCAAGGCGTTGCGTTCGGTGGGTGACTTGTTCACGGTGTGCAGCATCTTTCAATCCTCTTAAAAGCTCAGAATCACGTCTTGCGTCAGCATGAGGTCGGCCATTTCCCCGGCGCTCAGCACCTTCACGGGAACGAGGAAGTCGCTCTCCTTCAGGCCGCGGGTTTCCATGGATTCCTTCTCCACGTACAGTTTCTCGATGTCATATCCCTCCAGCGCGCGATAGGTCGGAGAGAAGTTTTTAACGTCAATCCCTTTCGTGTGCTGACCCTTGACCACCTGGTACACGCCGTCATCCAGGAAGGCGACGCTTACGTCCTGGTCGAACGCCGCCGTGATCATTACGACTTCCAGCGACTCCAGCGCGTAAATCGTGCCATACGGCGCCTTGCGGTTCACGTACAGGAACTTCTTTACCTTGCCGCTGGTGTCTTCTTCCATCTCAATACCGCCGGTTGCTTCGGTCATTCGCGCCTCCCGTTAATCGCCGAACACGACCAGGCGATCCGACTGGATGCCCGATTCGACCAGTTGCCCCAGACCGGAGATGCGGAATCCCTCCTGCAGATTCTCATCCTTGATGCCCCGGCGCAGCGCCGCGGCCACGCACACCACCAGATCGATGTGATGGTCTTTTCCCAGCTTCTGCCAGCGGTTAACGATATGACGATCGTCCTGCGGCGGCTCGGTGAGCCGGCTCGAGTTGTAGACCCCGTCGTGATAGAAGAACACGCGGTGAATCTTGTGCCCCTTCTCGATCGCGGCCTTGGCGAACAGGTATGCCGTGTCCGACGCCTGATGCGTGTATGGGCCTTCGTTAACCAAAATACCAAACTTCATCGTCGTTCCCCTTGATCTCTATCAATCCCCGTCGACCTTGGTTATGGACCGACGCCGGGCTATCCCGGCGTCGGTTGCAGCTAGTAATTTTTTATGGCGAATTTTAGAAACGAATATGCGCCGAGGCATTCAGGCTCGCACGCGAGCCGCGCCAGTTGTCGATATGGAACTTGGTGAACGGCAGGCCCGTGAGTTCGAAGAACCGCGGCCAACCGATGCGATCCACCCAGTCGCCCACACGCTCCCAGTCCTTGGCGTCTTCCTTGTACACGCGCAGAATTTTCTTGACGATCGCACCGGCTTCGGGCCAGCGCGGCGGATTGTTCGGAATGCCCGCGGCCACGAGCTTGTGGAACATCGGCTTGGAACGTGCGTTGGAGTTCTTGCCGCCGACCCAGATGGCGAGCTTGGAATGCTCCGGATCGTTGATCTGCATGGGCGGGCAGGGCGGGAAGCACGCGCCGCAGCAGATGCACTTCTTTTCGTCGACTTCCAGCGACGGTTTGCCGTTGACGATGGCCGGACGGATCGCCGCCACCGGGCAGCGCGCCACGACCGAGGGACGCTCGCACACGTTGGCCACGAGATCGTGATTGATCTTGGGCGGCTTGGTGTGCTGCACGTTGATGGCGATGTCGCCCTGGCCGCCGCAGTTGA
>JBBTKS010000027.1:0-4177 GCA_038058885.1 Pseudomonadota bacterium | reverse complement strand
AAAGCTCTAACACCTTCAGGAAAACATGAAACCCCTTCCCTTCCTGCATGCGCCCGACAAACGCCACGACCACGGCCTCCGGCGGCACCTGCCTGGCGCGGCGCAGATTCTCGCGCTCGCCGGCCTGCGGCGGCGAAAACAGTTGCGTGTCGACGCCATTCGGCAAAACCTCGACCCGCGCCGGGGGGAAATTTTTTTCCGCGACCAGCCGGTCGCGCACGTGGCGCGAGACCGCGAGATAACGGTCGGCGATGCCGCGTTGCTCGTCGAAACGCGCCGCCGTCACATGCGCGTGCACGATCACCGGAATTTTCCGTCCCAGCGCCGCGTGAAAATCCGCGACCGGAAACTCCAGTTGATGCGCGTGAAACAGATCCGGTGCTTCGCGATTCACGATTTTTGCCGCGCGCCGGTGCAGCGGATACGGATCAAGCCGCGTCATCTTGCAAAACAGGCGACGGTAGAGCCGGCCTTCGCCGATCCGGTAAACCGGAATGCCGTCCACGATCTCATGCGCGTTCGGGTAATGCTCGCGCGCGGAAATGATAAGCGGCGTTGCCGCCTTCAGGCGCCGCGCGTGGTTCCAGGCGACGATCGCCGGAGCAAAGCCTCGTTTATCCGGCACCGCGCCGTGCGGGACATAGATGGCGACTCTCATGCTGGTGTCTATTCGATTTATTCAGGAAACCTTTGAAAAAAATCCCTCTCCCCTGCAGGGGAAGAAGACATCCTGTTGGCCACGCTTACTCCGCTGCCTTATATAATCGACACGGCTGACACGCGGACGGAATTTCTCGCATGCGCCAATGAGTGAAGACGGCTTGTCTTTTTTGCTCTATATGTTCATTGGTATCCGCCAGAGACCCGATTAACAGCGAGGACTCGCCGGGTCTTTCACTCACCACGCACCCGCACATCCAGACGTTGCCGTTCGCGTCGAAGCGTATATCGTTCAGCCGGTAGCAGGGATCGGCCTTGTCGGTAATGTCCGGCAGATAATCCAGATCGCTCTCATTGATAAGCCCGCCCAGGGGATCGAAAACCCTGACGACGTTGGCGTGAAAATTCGCGTAACCGGCCTGGTTGAAGGTTTTCTCAGCCGTTCTTTTGGTTGTCTTATCGTGCCTGGGCAGACGCAGTTCGCAGTTTATTTTGAGATTGCTCCCGGCTTTTTTGAGCTTTTCACAAAGTGAGTTGATATTTCGCTTGACGACTTCGAATTTGTCCACGGCAAACATTTTTTTGTACGTCGCGGCGTCGCTGCCGCCGACGGAAAAGCAAAATTTTTCGATCTTTTGCGGATTCGGCAGCGCCATGATTTTTTCGATATTCTCGTCCGTGAGCAGTATCGCGTTCGAGTAGTAATAGAGCGATTTTATTTTTTCGTGTTGCAGCGCGGTGGCGATATGCTCCGCCCAGCGTTTGTTGGCGAACAGCTCTCCGGTCGTGGGAGTAAAGCCCAACCGGGAGTAGCCCAGCTCCACGGCTTTTTTGAGACTGGCCGCAAATATCTCTGCGCTCATGTTTTGCAGGTTTTTGTCGCTTTCGGCGATTTGCGGATAGGGGCAAAAAATGCACTTGGCGTTGCAGACGTTCGACAACTCTATGTAGGCCACGTTCCGGGAGGGTTGTGATTTTTTATTTTTTGGATAAAACGAGCCGCCTTCCCGGTTTTTCAGCAGTCGGTTGAGAAATTTTTTCATGCCCGGCATTTGGCTCCGGTGGTGGCGTGGCGGCAAAATCGGAAAGCGGGAATATAACAGCTACACATGCTCATATCGACTTTAGAGACACATCGTCGATTCAGACCAGCGCGCGCATGATCGCCACCAGCTTTTCGGTGCGCGCCTCCCAGGTATAGTTCCTGGCACGTTCGCGTAAACGCTCGCCCATCCGCCGCGCCTGCTCGGGATGTTTCGCCAGCCGGCGAATACCGGCCGCGAGCGCCTCCGGATCGCCCGGTGCCGCCCACACGGCCTCGTCCTCGGCCAGTACTTCACGCACCGATGGCAGATTGGCGGCCACCACGGCGCAGCCCGCCGCCATGTACTCGAAAAGTTTGAGCGGAGAACTCCACAGGCTGTTGGGCTCGGCGCGGTTCGGCAGCACGGCGATGCAGGCCGCGCTCAATGCCTTGAGCGTTTCGGTGTGGGGAAGATGGCCGGCAAACACCACCTCGGCGCCATGGGCCGGAACCCGCCGCTGATATTCGCGAATGCGTTCCGGCGAACCGCCGATGAGCGTGACGCGGCAGCCCGGCAACCCTTCCGCCGCCGCCACCAGATCCTGCACGCCCTTCCATGGAAAAAAACTGCCCGCGTAGACGATGTGCCGCCCGGCGTCGCGCCAGGGTTTTTCCGGAATCTGCGCCGGCCACGACACGGCATCCGGCAACACATGAATCTCCCGATCGAGGCGATAACGTTTTTTCAAATCATCGGCCACGCCATGGGTGACGGCGACCAGCGCCGCGGCGCGGCGCAGGACGAAGTCCTCGATGCGGGCGAGCGACTCGCGTTTATCCGGCGGCGCGACCTCGGCGAAAACTTCATGCGCTTCGTAGAGCAACGGAATATCGGGACACTGTTCGATCAGCGCATGGGCGATCTTGAGATGCCGCGCCATGATGAGCGCCGGTCCACCACGCTCCCGGTTCTTCCGCTTGAGCCAGCGGCGCAGACGGCGGAAAAACAGCCGGTTAGAGTGAACCGGCAGCCAGGAAAACGGCGCGGGCAAGCCGCGCGAAAACGGGACGAGCTCGAGGCCACGTGGCGGCTCCACGCCGTACGCGGCCAGCGGATTGGCCATGTGTTCGGAAGGCACATAGGCCAGCGACACCGTCACCGCAGCTTGCGCGAGCGCCGCCACCGTGTGCGCCACCTGAATGCCGCGCGCGCGCGGCAGCGGCAACGGCTCGGGGAAGACATAGAGGATATTCACCGCTTTACGGGCACCGTCGCGGAAGTGGTTGTGACGCGTGAATATTCAAGATGCATGAGTCACGTCGTGCTTGTGCGTCGCCAGATATTGCTGGAGCAGATCTTCAACCTTTGGCCAAACCGCCGCCACCGTGATTTCCGCCATCGGCGTATCGCGACTGCACGCGGCGGCATCGACCCGGGGGTGGTCCACCGCCCTGAGAAGCGGTTGCCCCTTGGGCGCGAGTCGGCGACTGGGATGGTAGCAATGGTAAAGCGCGACCATCGGGATGCCCAAGGCGCCGGCGAGATGGGTGGGTCCGGTGTCCACGCCGACATAAATATCCAGGCGCTGCATCACCGCCGCCGTCGCGCGCAGATCAAAACGTCCGGCCACGCTGGTGATGCGACCGGGCAATTGGGTTTCCAGCCATCGGGCCTTGCCGCGACTTTCCTTTCCGCCCAATACCAACAGGTGAGCATCAGGATAGCTATCGAGGATACGCGCGCCAAGCTCGGCAAAATTTTGCATCGGCCAGTCACGATAGGCCTTGGTGGGAAAGCTGGCAATCTGGAATCCGATGAGGGGATGGGCAGCGGCGGGAATATGCCGTGAAATCCAGGTGCCGGCACTCTTCAGTTCAGCTTCAGAAGGGCGATACGCCAACCGGTAATCCGTCGTTTCGATGCCCAGTGCCGACGCTAGCAACAGATGCTCCTCAACGACGTGCAACTGTTCACGCGGCCTGGGAAACACCACCGCGCGCCATAGCAGGCGGTTCAGTTCCTCGTCGTCCTGTTGGAAAGCGATAACATGTCGCGCCACCCGCCTGGCGTAACGGATCAGCGGGGCGTCATGACCGTACACCAGCGCATAATCCCATTTTTTTTTGCCGAACCACCCGCGCCAGCGGGCGCGTTTCGGCGTTATCGTTCCCAGCAAATCCACCCACTCCAGTCCTTCAAGCACCGCCACTCGCTTCGGGTGCGCCAGACAGCCGAGCCGACCGTCGGGACACGCGGCCTTGATCGCCCGCAATACCGGGGTCGTCAGCAAGGTGTCGCCGATACGCGCGACATTGATAACGAGGATGTTGAGGTTTGTCGGGACCATGGATTACGCAGAACTAAACCCCACGCCACCGGCTATAGAGTCTTCCCAGCATGGGCTGACTGTAAATCCAGGCGCGCACGGCCAGCCATCGAGCGGCTTTGTCCTTGACGACGATGCGCGGAATAGACAGGATATCCGTGCCAAC
>JBBTKS010000026.1:0-5130 GCA_038058885.1 Pseudomonadota bacterium | reverse complement strand
AGGCCGGAATCGAGCGCTGGTTCCGTTCCCAGTGGCTGCAGACCCCGGCGCCCTTTTATTGTTCGGTGGATCTGCGCAATGCCGGTTTCAAGCTGGCGCCGGTGGACACCAACCTGTTTCCGGCCGGGTTCAACAATCTCAACCCGGCCTTCCGCTCGCTGGCGGTGCAGGCGGTCCAGGCGGCGCTCGAGCGCATCTGTCCGAGCGCCGGTGACGTGCTGGTCATTCCCGAGAACCACACGCGCAACCTTTTCTACTTCGAAAGCCTCGCTACCCTCGTCGAAATCCTGACCATGGCCGGCCTGCGCGTGCGGCTCGGCTCGCTGCTGCCCGATCTGCGCGAACCGAAAACCGTCGAACTTCCCTCCGGACGAAGTCTTACACTCGAACCGATCGTGCGCCGGGACAACAAGATTACGGTACCCGACTTCGATCCCTGCTTCGTGTTGCTCAATAACGATCTCTCCGGCGGCTTGCCGCCGATCCTGCAAAACCTCGAACAGCCCGTCGCCCCGCCGCTGTCGCTCGGATGGTGGAAGCGCCTGAAGTCGAATCACTTCACCCACTATCACCGCATCGCCACGGAATTCGCCGACCTGATCAAGATCGATCCATGGCTCATCGATCCGATCTTCCGCAAGTGCGGCAAGATCGATTTCGAAAAACGCACCGGCGAGGAATGCCTGGCCAATTACGTCGAAGAAGTGTTGGCGGCGACCCGGCTCAAATACCGCGAGAACGGGATCGACCAGGAGCCCTTCGCCATCGTCAAGGCCGACGCCGGCACCTACGGCATGGCCATCATGTCGGTCAAGAGTGCCGATGAGGTGCGCGCGCTCAATCGCAAACAGCGCAACAAAATGGCGCGCGCAAAGGAAGGACAGGCCGTCACCGACATCATGGTGCAGGAAGGGGTGTATACCTTCGAGACCTGGGGCGCGAAGAACGCCGTGGCCGAACCGGTGGTGTACATGATCGACCACTTCGTCATCGGCGGCTTCTACCGCGTGCATACCGAACGCCGCACCGACGAGAACCTGAATGCCCCCGGCATGCAGTTCGAACCGCTCGCCTTCGCCGGCCCCTGCTGTTATCCCGACCCGCACCAGGCACCCGATGCCAATCCCAACCGCTTCTACGCCTACGGCGTCATGGCACGCCTGGCGCTGCTCGCCGCGGCGCGCGAATCCAAGGAAGCCGCCCAGGCGCCAGCCATGGAAGGCCTGAAACAGGCCAGCGTCTGAACACTCTACTCTGAATGTGAATGACAAGACGAACGAGCGAAGCGAGTAGGGCTACTAGTCATAAATCAAGACGAATGAGCGCAGCGAGTAGGGCTACATTAATGACACTCCGGCTTGGCGTGGTGATGGACCCGATCGGGTCCATCAAGATAAACAAGGACAGCACCTTCGCCATGCTGCTCGAGGCCCAGGCGCGCGGCTGGCCGATTCGCTACATGGAACAACAAGACCTGTTCCTGCGCGACGGACAGGCCTTCGCGCGACATCATGCGCTCAAGCTATTCGAGGATGAGCGTCACTGGTTCGAACTGGGTGAAGCCGCCACCGAACCGCTGTCGGCGCTGGACGTCGTCCTCATGCGCAAGGACCCGCCGTTTGACATGGAGTACATTTACACCACGTATCTGCTCGAGCGTGCCGAGGACGCCGGCGTGCTGGTGGTCAACAAACCGCGCAGTCTGCGCGACGCCAACGAGAAGCTTTTCACTGCCTGGTTTCCGCAGTGCACGCCGCCCACCCTGGTGACGCGCTCAACCGATCGCATTCGCGGCTTCCTCGCCGAGCAGGACGACATCATTCTCAAGCCGCTCGGCGGCATGGGTGGCGAGTCGGTATTCCGCCTGCGCCGCGGCGATCCGAACACGAACGTGACGATCGAAACCCTGACCGCCGATGAAACCCGCTTTGCCATGGCGCAGCGCTTCATCCCCGAAATTGCCCAGGGCGACAAGCGCATCCTGCTGGTCGATGGCGAGCCCATTCCCTACGCGCTGGCCCGCATCCCGGCCGAGGGCGATACCCGCGGCAATCTCGCCGCCGGCGGCACGGGGATCGGCGTGCCACTCAGCGAGCGCGACCGCTGGATCTGCGCGCAAGTCGGTCCGGTGCTGCGCGAGAAGGGGCTGCTGTTCGTGGGGCTGGACGTCATTGGCGATTACCTGACGGAGATCAACGTCACCAGTCCGACCTGCATCCGGGAACTCGACCGGCTTTACGGACTCCATATCAGCGCCGGGCTCATGGATGCCATCGCCGCGCGGCTTTCGCGCCGGCACAAGACACAACCGGGTTGAGGTATACTTTTCACATTCATGCAGATGTTAATTTTTTGTTCGCGCGGATGAGCGCCCAAACGTTTCCCGGTCTTTCCCAGAACGACCGTCTCGGGGTGAGCGTGTTTGGCTCATTCCTGGTGCACATGGTCGTGATCCTGGGCGTCACCTTTACTTTGCCCTTATTGCGCAACTTGCCGGGATTGCCGACGCTCGAAATCACACTGGTACAGACCTCGAGCGACAAGCGCACGCTGGACCCGGAGTTCCTTGCTCAGGCCAACCAGGACGGCGGCGGTGACAGCGACACCGCCGAGATCGCCAAAAATCCGCTACCGGTACGCGAGATCAGTCCGGTCAACCGTGACTTCCCGACGTTCCAGTCGTTTCCTCAAAAGCGCGTGCCGTCCGAACGCGAAATGACCGCGTTGCTTTCCCAGGACGCCACCCGGAAAATCAAGACACGCGACGCCAAGCCGGACAATAAAGAGTTGCAGTTGCAGCCGCCCAACCTCGGGCTCATGGCACGGGCGGAAATACTTCAGGAGCGCGCGCGCCTGAATGCCGAGATCAGCCGCACCTGGCAGGAGTACCAGAAACGTCCGCGGCATAAGTTCCTGAACGCGCGCACGCAGGAATATAAATTCGCCGTCTACATGGACGCCTGGCGCGCCAAGGTCGAAAGCGTCGGCAATCTCAATTATCCCAGCGAGGCAAAGCGACGCCATTTGACGGGGAACTTGCTCCTCGACGTGGCGCTCAATGCCGACGGCAGCATCAACGGAATCTCGATCCGGCGCTCTTCCGGCCAGCAGATCCTCGACGACGCCGCGATACGCATCGTCGAACTCGCCGCGCCTTTCGCGCCCTTCCCGGCCGAGATTCGCGCGGACCTGGACGTGCTGCATATCACCCGCACCTGGAAATTCAACGAATCCGGGCTCACCAGTGAGAACTAAAAAATAGACAGGATTTATCGGATTAAAGATTTTAGTAAATAAAATCCTGTGAATCCTGTGCGATTTTGTGTGACTCGGTCTTGAGTCCGGCGCCGGTCTGCCGGATACTGTCCCTCATGAAAGACACGAATTCGCTTGCCAACCATTTCCTGATCGCCATGCCGAATCTCGCGGATGCGAATTTCGCGCGCAGCGTCACGCTCATTTGCGAGCATTCGGAAGAGGGCACCATGGGCGTGGTCATCAACCGCCTGATGGACCTGCATCTCGGCGATATTTTCGAGCAGCTCGGCATCGAGACGAAACCGGAAAGTCACGCCGATACCGCCGTCTACTTTGGCGGTCCGGTGCAGAACAACCGCGGCTTCGTGCTGCATGAACCCCTCGGTAACTGGGAATCCACCCTGTCGGTGACGGACAAATTCGGCGTCTCCACCTCGCGCGACATCCTCGAGGCGATTGCGGAAAATCGCGGCCCGGAAAAATTCATGGTGGCCCTCGGTTACGCCGGCTGGGGCGCGGGGCAGCTCGAGCGCGAGATCGCCGATAACTCCTGGCTCTCCGGGCCGGCCAGCCGCGACATCATCTTCGACCTGCCGGCAGAACACCGCTGGAAAGCGGCGGCCCAACTCGTGGGCGTGGACCTCGCCACGCTATCCGGCGAGGCGGGCCACGCGTGAACGCCGGGTGGGTGCCCGGGAACCCCTTACCCATCGGTCCGATTCAACCATGCCCCAGCGCAAAACGGCGGTGACCTATCTCGCCTTCGACTACGGGGAAAAATACATCGGGGTGGCCGTCGGCAGCCGCCATTCGCGCTTGGCCGAACCCCTGACGACCCTGCGGGGAAGCGCCAAAAACCCGGACTGGGTGCGCGTTTCACAGTTGATCGAGGAATGGCGGCCGGACGCCCTGGTGGTGGGCCTGCCGCTCAACATGGATGGCAGCGACAACCCCATGACCCGTGCCGCCCGGGCGTTTGGACAACGCCTCAAGGACCGCTACAATTTGCCGGTACATATGGTGGATGAACGCCTCTCAACGCTGGTCGCCCGGGATATCCTGAACGAAGCCGGCGTTCCCATGAGGCGTCACAAATCCCGTCTCGACAAAGTGGCGGCCCAAACCATCCTGCAGGCCTTCCTGAACGAACTCCCCGGAGATTCTCCGTGACGGTGGCGCTCGACATCGACGCCGCCATGACGCGCATGGTCGAGCAGTTGCGCCCGATGCTCAAGCGCGATCCGCTGATGGTGGGCATCCACACCGGCGGCGTATGGGTCGCCGAGCGCCTGCATCGGTTGCTGGAATTCAAAGAACCGCTTGGCACGCTCGACATCTCTTTCTACCGCGACGACTTCACGCGCATCGGCATGAACCCGCAGGTCCGCACCTCGCACCTGCCGGTGAACGTGGAGGATCGGCATCTGATCCTGGTGGATGACGTGCTGCACACCGGACGCACCATCCGCGCCGCGCTCAATGAAATCTTCGATTACGGCCGGCCGGCTTCCGTGATGCTCGCCTGTCTCATCGAGCGCGGCGGGCGCGAACTGCCCATCGAGCCGCAGGTCGTGGGCGAACACGTCAAGCTCGGCAAGAACCAGCACGTCAAACTGCTCGGGCCGGATAAACTCGAACTGCGCATCCAGGAGGCCAACGGGTGACACAAAACCTTCAGTTCGATGACGCCGGCCGGTTGCGCCATCTGCTCACCATTGAAGGTCTTTCCCGTAAATCCATTCTTGAAATTCTCGACACCGCCGAGTCCTTCATCTCGGTGGGCCAGCGCGAGATCAAAAAGATCCCGCTGCTGCGCGGCAAGACCGTCGTCAACCTGTTCTTCGAATCCAGCACCCGCACGCGCACCACCTT
>JBBTKS010000025.1:0-8833 GCA_038058885.1 Pseudomonadota bacterium | reverse complement strand
ACCCGAAATATTCTGCCGCGTGGAAGTTGCTCGGCAAAGCACTAGCCGATGCGGGAAGAAATGATGAAGCGATCAAGGCTTACAAAAACGGAATTAAAGTTGCGGAAGAGAAAGGTGACAAACAGGCGGCAAAAGAGATGGCGGTTTTTTTGAAGCGGTTGCAGAAATAATCGAGCGGGCTTCGCCTGCGCTCAACTGCATAATTGTGGGTGACTCCCGCCCCTGCACCCTGGGTCCATTTCTTTCCGCGGGGATGATGGCGGTGGTGCGGGGAACCGCAATTATTTTTTCAATCGTGCGCGCAGCGCACGCTCCACTCACTCTTGGGCTTCAGTAAAAAACACGCAGGAATTTTTGAGGTCAACAAATTCTTTCTGATAGTCCAGCATTGACTTCATCAGCAGATCGCACTGCGAAGTGTGCAGCACGTTGTGGAGTTGCGAGGCGTCTTCCCACCAATACTCCAGCACCCCATCGAAGGGTCGCGCAGAACCGCCGCGGCGTTCCTGTATCAGTTCATTAGCCGAAACTATCAAGGTCAGGTTTTTTGCATGACCGGTCGCCCCCGTGTACTCCACGACCCGGCTGATGATGGCGTCGAATTTCGGGTCGTTCCAGTATTGCCGGAACTGCTCGGAGGTGATGTCTGACCGCTTGCGCACGCAGTTGATGAACCGGATCATGCCTTCCCCAACGAGTGGTAACTTAACCGTAAAGATAGACCACAAATTCGAACATGAAACCGGCTAATAAAACGCCGGTTCGCCCTTCGGCCGCGTCTTGAACCGCTTGTGCAACCAGAAATACTGCTCCGGCATTTCCCGCACCGCCGCTTCGATTTCCCGGTTCATGCGCGTGGTGTCGGCCACCGGATCGCCGGAGGGAAAATTGTTCAGCGGCGGGCGGAAATTGATCTCGTAACCGCGCCCCCATGACCGCTGGCGCGTGATGCACGGAATCACCACCGCATCCGTCATCTCCGCGAGGCGCGGCAGGACAACAAAGGTTGCGGCGGGGATACCGAAGAACGGCGCGAACACCGATTGGCGTGGGCCGGCGTCCTGGTCCGGCAGGTAATACAGCGGCACGCCCTTTTTGGTCTGTCTCACCAGTGCCGTGAGCGGCTTGATGTGCTCGACGAGATTGAGCTGAAAACGCGAGCGCGCGCGCTCCATCACCACGCTCAGCAATTCGTTCACCGGATGGCGGAACACCGTGACCATCGGCCGCTCGATCGAGAGGCGGATGCCACCGTATTCGAGACCGAGAAAATGCGGTGCGAGCAAAATAATATTTTTGTTTTCGCGCAACGCCTGATCGTAATGCTCGCGGCCGCGAAACCGCGTCAGGCGTTTGATGCGCGCTTCCGAGGCCCACCAGGAAATGCCGATATCGAGCAGCGTCTGACCGAAGGCGCGAAAATGTTTGCGCGCGATGCGCGCCTGCTCAGGGGCGGAAAGCTCCGGAAAACAGCGCTGGACGTTGACGTTCACGATATGCCGGCGCCCGGCGTGCAGCAGGTACAAGAGCATCCCGAGCGCGCCGCCGAAAGCCGCAATCAGCGGCAGCGGCAGCCAGCTCACCACGCGCATGAAACCGAGGCCAATCCATGTCGGCCACCAGCGCGGATGCAGGAAACGGCTGAGGCCGGCATCAGCCATAGGGCGATGGCGCGTGACCCGGGCGGGTCTTGAAGATCTTGAAGGTCCACAGGTACTGCTCGGGCATGTGCCGCAGGCCCTCCTCGATCACGGCGTTCATGCGCGCGGCATCGCGCGTGCGGTCGCCGTTCGGGAAATCCTCCAGCGGCGGCTTGAGAATCACCTCATAGCCGCGTCCGCCGGGGAGCAGGCGCGTGAAACACGGCACCACCAGCGCATCGGTCAGGCGCGCCAGCCGGCCGAGCGTGGTGAGCGTCGCGGTCGGCACGCCGAAGAACGGCACGAACACCGACTGGCGCTGGCCGAAATCCTCGTCCGGCAGATAGTAAAACGCGAGTCCCTGCTTGAGCCCGCGGATCACGGGACGCAGGCCCTGCTGGCGCGCCAGCAGGAAACAACCGAAGCGCATGCGTCCGCGATTGAGCAGCCCGTTGACCACCGGATTGCGCTGCAGCTTGACCATCGAGAACTGTGCGCGCTGGCGCGCGATCACGGCCCCGCCGAAGTTCATCCCGACGCAATGCGGCGCGAGCAAAATAATATTTCGCCCGCGCAGGTCCTGGTAATGCTCCAGACCGCGGATATGTGTTTTGCGCAGGATGCGGCGCTCCGAGGCCCAGGCGAGATAAGCCAGATCGAAGTAGCTCTGGCCGCTGACGATGAAATGCCGCCGCAACAGATGTTCGCGTTCGCGCAGACTTGATTTGGGAAAACACATCTCGAGGTTGATGCGCGCGATCTTGCGGCGTTTCTCATTCGTGACCATCATGAGCAGCCCCAGTGCCGCACCCACGGCGCGCGACCATGACAGCGGCAGCGCCGCCATCAGCCGCAACAGGAACAGCCAGGCCCAGCTCGGCCAGTAACGCGGCGCGTAACTGCTCTTCGCGTGCTTGAGCGTCAAAAAAGAAAGCGATTGATCCTGGCTGTCGGCTTTCGATTGGATCGAACGTGATGGGCTCATCGAATGACTGTCGCGCGCCGACGCAGCGCGGCGGCTTGGACTCGGCTCCCTGCTGGGTTAGTCTCGGCTATCTTATGTCAAGACGAACGAGCGTAGCGAGTAGGGCTACACTAATCGACAAGACGAATGAGCGAAGCGAATAGGGCTTCATTTTCGATTACAAAAACGGCGCGGCGGTGCACCCCGTTTGTGCTCGCCGTCATCGTCTGGCTGGCGGCGCTCGCGGCGGCGCACTGGGATGCCGCCGGCCGGTTGGACAACCTCTACCTCGATTGGAACCTGCGCAGCCTCGCCGCGCGCCTCCCGCCCGACCCGGGCATCGTCATGATCGACATCGACGAGCCCACGCTAGAAGCCATGGTTCCCGATTACGGCCGCTATCCCTGGTCGCGTGCCGTGTTCGGCCAGTTGCTGGAGGGGCTGGCGCGCCAGCAACCGGCCGCGATCGTCTTCGACATCCTGTTCATCGACCCGCAAAAGGAGCACGTGGCCGATGACCTTTACTTCATCCGCACGGCCGCGGCCTTGCCCAACGTGTATTTTCCGATGGTGCGCCTGTCCGCCCCGCCCCAGGCCGAGCGTGGAAACGGCTATCCGTTGAAAGAACTCAAAAATGCCGCGGCCGGACCCGGGGCCGACCCCGAGGCGCGCGCGGCCCTGTTGCTGCCGCTGCCTGGCCTGAGCCGGACCGGGCGTCTCGGCACGATCAATGTCTTCGCCGATGCCGACGGGGTCATCCGGCGTTACCCCCTGTATCTCGATGCCTACGGCTGGCATATTCCGTCGCTGCCCGTGCGCGTGGCGCGCGATAGGGGTTTCGACATCCCGGAATCCGCGAGCCTCATGCTCACCTGGCATGGGCCGGCCAAATCCTATCGCACGGTTTCGTTCCACGACGTCTTCACCGATCTCGATCGCAAACAACCGCAGCGGCCGGCAAATGAATTCCGCGGCAAGATCGTGATCGTCGGAACCACTGCTTCCGGCCTGCACGATCTCAAGCTCACGCCCCTGGGCGCCGATTACCCGGGCACCGAAGTGCTGGCCACGATGCTCGATAATCTCAAGAATGGCGAGCGACTCCAGCATGCGCCGTCCTGGACCATGCCGGCGATTGCCGGGTTGGTACTGCTGGTGCTGGCGGGCGCCTTCGCCAGAGGCCTGAGTCCGCTGCCACTCGGCATCGGTTTGCTGGCCTTCTCGACGGTGCTCGCGGTCAGCGGCTGGGCGTCCATGATCTTCGGCCGCACCGCCATGCCGGTCGTGAGCCCGTTGCTGTTCGCCTGGCTCTATTTCGTGCCGGCGGCGGTGCGCGCCTACTGGCACGAGCGGCGCAATCGTCAGCGCGTGACGCAACTGTTTTCGCGCTTTCTCGATCCACGCGTGGTGAAAGGGCTCGTCGAGAAAGGCGAAACCGGCGCGGCGCTGTCCGGTCAGAAGCGCGAGATCACGGTGTTGTTTTCCGACATCCAGGGATTTACCTCGCTCTCCGAACGCAAATCGGCGCCGGAGATCGTCGACCTGCTCAACCGTTATTTCAGTTTGCAGGTCGAGGTGATCTTTCGCCACGAGGGAACGCTGGACAAATACATTGGCGATGCCATCATGGCGTTCTGGGGCGCGCCGACGGATCAGCCGGACCACGCCTGCCGCGCGCTGGCCTGTGCACGGGAGATGGAACAGACGCTGATGCGTTTCAAACAGGAGGCTGGCGCCGACGGCGAGCAATTCGACATCGGCATCGGGTTGCACAGCGGTGAAGCGGTGGTGGGTTTCATCGGCTCGCCGGAGCGCCGTCAGGATTACACCGTGATCGGCGACACCGTGAACACCGCGAGCCGCATCGAAGGTGCCACCCGCGGACGTTGCCGGGTCCTGGTTTCGGCCGCGGTACGCGCCGCCTGCGACCAGTACACATTTACCGACCACGGCCCTGTCAAACTCAAGGGCAAGGAAGAACCGGTTCATCTGTTCGAACCGAAATGGGAGTCTCTATGAAACGACTGATCATCCTGGCATTCACCCTCGGCCTTGCCGTCACGGGCGTGGCCCATGCGAAAGAGACCGGCACCACGCGGTCCGCCGTCGACCTGATGGCCACACCCTACCGCGACGCCAAACCGGCCGGGCAACTGCCTTCGAATACCACGGTGGATATCCTCGAGCGGCGCGGCGGCTGGCTGCGGATCTCCGCCCATGGCAAAACCGGTTGGGCGCGGTTACATCAGGTGCGCGCGGGCGAAGGGCCGGAAGCGAAAAAACCCGGCGAGGGGCTGGCGATGCTGAAGAGCGTGGGCAAAACCGGACGCTCGGGCTCGCAGGGCATCGTCGCCACCACCGGCATCCGTGGCCTCAGCGCCGAGGAACTCAAGAGCGCCAAGCCCAATCCCAAGGCGGTGGAGTCCATGGAGGCGAGCCGCGCGAGCGATACGACCGCGCGCGATTTTGCGCGCAGCGCCGGGTTGAAGGAAAAAGACGTGCCGTTCCTGAGCCAGGAATGAAGGAGGAATCATGAAAATTTCGAAAATGGGAATGCTCATCGCCGCGCTGCTGCTCGTGGCATCCGTGCCGGCGGCGGCGTTTGATTTCGACAAGCTGCGCGATATCGGCGAGAAGCTCAAGCCGCTCAAGCCGACATCCGAAGGCGATGAGATCACGCTCGGCAAGGACGTGGCGGCCAATCTGCTGGGCGCGGCCCCGCTGGTGAACGACCCGGCGCTGCAAGCCTACGTCAACAAGGTCGGCCTGTGGGTCGCGCTGCACACCAGCCGTCCCAACCTGCCGTGGCGCTTCGGCGTGCTGGATACGAACAGCGTCAACGCCTTCGCCACCCCGGGTGGTTACGTGTTCATCACCCGCGGCATGCTGCTGCGCATGCGCGATGAATCCGAACTCGCCGGGGTGCTGGCGCACGAGATCAGTCATGTCGTCGAGAAGCACGCGCTGAACACCATGCGCAAGGGCAAGCTCGTGGATTTGGCAAGCGATGCCCTGAGTCGCAACAAACCGGAATACGCCAAGCTCGTGAGTGCCGGCACCGAAATCTTCGCGCGCGGCCTGGACAAGGAGGACGAGTTCGCCGCCGACCGCATGGGTGTGGTGTTGTCCGCGCGTGCGGGTTATGACCCTTATGGTTTACCTGCGACTTTACAGACGCTTTCCTCCATTAATCCCAAGGATGATGCCGTTTCCTTGATGTTCAAAACCCACCCAGACTCGGAAAAACGCTTGGAATTGGTTTCAAACGCCATGGAAGGGCATTTGGATCAATATGCCGATCAACCCAAGGTTGAAAATCGCTTTATATCAATAATTAAATCCCATAATTCTGCTTATAAGCCAGTAAAATAATATTTAATTTCCACTTTTTACATAAAATATGCCATAAAACAAAAAGTGGGAATAAATTTATTCTAATCCGGCGTATTTTCTTTCATAAGAGGACGCATTGCCGTCAAAAGGCTCGAAAATATCTTCTTGTGGTTTTTTTCCTGCTCAGCAAGCAGGGCCTTCATGTTCATGCGCTGGGTAGGCATGCGGAAACAGGCGGGGCAATTGTCCATAATGGCCGGGAGACCGGCGCGGCGGGCAAAGTCGGCGGTCTGGCGCTCGCGCGCATAGACGAAGGGGCGGATGATACGCAGGTCGCCGGCGTCATTCAGATAATGCGCCTTCATGGTGCGCAGTTGACCACCGTAAAATGCGCTCATCAGAAACGACTCGGCCAAGTCATCCAGATGATGCGCCAGGGCCAGGACGTTGTAACCTTGTTCCCGGGCCGTGGCATAGAGAATGCCGCGGCGCATGCGTGAGCAGTAGGCGCAGAACGAGTCCCCGCGCATGGTCGTGAGCGCGCGACCGACGATGTCATGACGGCGATAGAAATAGGGAACGCCCAGCGCCGCGACGTAGTCCTTGAGGAACGACGGATCGAAACCATCGATGCAGGGGTCGACCGTGGCCGCGGCCAGCTCGAAACGAACCGGAGCCTTGTCGTGCAGGTGCAACAACACGTGCAGCAGCGACAGGCTGTCCTTGCCGCCGGACAGGCCCAGCAGCACACGGTCGCCCGGACGGATCATGGAATAATCCGCAATGGCTTCGCCGGCAGCGCGCAGCAGCGGCTTGGGTGGCTTGGTGCGCGTTATGGAAACGGGCAAAGTATCGGCTGGCAACATAAGCTGCTAAGTATGCCCAATCAGAACGGTCAGGGCACGCCCCGACCAGGAGGGTAGCATGAGCGACAAAGTCAAAACCCTGAATCCCAAAGAGGCGTACAAGTTATTGCAGGAACACCCGAACGCCGTGTTCATCGACGTACGTTCGCAAATGGAATATCTGTTCGTCGGGCATCCGTCGGGATCTATCCACATTCCCTGGATCGACGAGCCCGACTGGACACTCAACCCGCACTTTCTCGCCCAGGTACGGCAGGCCATGCTGGGTGGCGCCACCACCGGGGCGGCGCCGGTGGTGCTGATCTGTCGCAGCGGGGTGCGCTCGCTCGAGGCCGGCAAGGCCCTGATCGAGGCTGGAGTCAAGGACGTCTACAACGTGGCCGAGGGCTTCGAGGGCCAGATGGATGAAAAACACCACCGCAGCACTCTGGGCGGCTGGCGCTACCACGGGCTGCCGTGGGAACAATGCTAGTTTTTGAGAACTGGCTGTAATTTGGCCCGAGTTTGATTAAACTGCGCGGTCTCAAACGATCCATACAGGGTGGAGAGACGTAATTTTATGTCAGACAGTTACCTTTTTACTTCTGAATCGGTGTCGGAAGGCCATCCGGACAAGGTCTGCGACCAGATTTCGGATGCCGTGCTGGATGCAATCCTCAAACAGGATAAATCGGCACGCGTGGCCTGCGAAACGCTGGTCAAGAACAACCTCGTGGTGCTGGCGGGCGAGATCACCACGCGCGCCACGGTGGACTTCGACCGCGTTGCCCGGGATGTCATCCGCCACATCGGCTACACCGACGAGATGGGTTTCGGACCCGACTCGTGCACCGTGCTCACCGCCATCGGCCGCCAGTCCCCCGACATCGCCCAGGGCGTGGATGAAGGCAAGGGCCTCGATCTCGACCAGGGTGCCGGCGATCAGGGGCTGATGTTCGGTTACGCCAGCAACGAAACCGACGTGCTGATGCCGATGCCGATCACGTTGGCGCATCGTCTGGTCAAGCGCCAGGCTGAGGTGCGCAAGAACGGCAAACTCGCCTGGCTGCGTCCGGATGCCAAATCGCAGGTCACCGTCAAATACATGGACAACAAACCCGTGGGTATCGATGCCGTGGTGTTGTCCACCCAGCATGCCCCGGGTATCAAGCATGCGGACCTCAAGGAAGCCGTGATCGAGGAAATCGTAAAGCCGGTCCTCCCCAAGGAGTGGCTGGGGAAAAATACGGAATACCACATCAACCCAACCGGCAGTTTTGAGATCGGCGGCCCGGTGGGCGATGCCGGTCTCACCGGCCGCAAGATCATTGTCGACACCTATGGCGGCATGGCACGTCACGGCGGCGGGGCTTTTTCCGGCAAGGATCCCTCTAAAGTCGACCGCTCGGCGGCCTACGCCGGACGCTATGTCGCCAAGAACATCGTGGCCGCCGGACTGGCGGCGCGTTGCGAAATCCAGATCGCCTATGCCATCGGCGTGGCGAAACCTGTTTCGGTACACGTGGACACCTTCGGCACTGGCGTGATTCCGGATACGAAAATTGCCGAGCTGGTGAGAAGCCAATTCGATCTTCGTCCCAAGGGCATCGTCCAAATGCTCGATCTGTTGCGGCCGATCTACCTGCCGACCGCCGCCTATGGGCACTTTGGCCGCACCGAAGCCGGCTTCAGCTGGGAGCGCACCGACAAGGCCGAGGCACTGCGCGAGGCGGCCGGCATCAAGTCGCGTAGCGCCGCCAGCGCATAAGTTCATCATGTCGCCGCCGGTTTCACGGCGGCGAGGCGTTGCTCTCCGAGGAGCGTTGCAACCCCCAAAGCTTTTCGCTGGGGCCAGGCTCGGAGAGAACGCCGGTTAAAACAACGGCGCTCGCTCAAATCATAAAGATCGCGCGCAAGCGCACGGCTCGCTTCCCTCTCCCCCCGGGAGAGGGAATGAGGGTGAGGGAAGTCTTCTGATGGCTCGCCCTCACCCCTTACCCTTGTATGTCCAAAGGTATGGTACATAGTAACGGTTCGGGCGTGACAGGCCG
>JBBTKS010000024.1:2964-4460 GCA_038058885.1 Pseudomonadota bacterium | reverse complement strand
ATGACCCGGTTAATCTGGATGTTGAGCTTCTTGATCCGGTGCCACAGGCTGCGTTCGGAAACGCCGAGCCGCTTGGCGGCATGTGCTTGCACGCCCTTGCACTGTGACAGCGCCTCGAGGATGGCGCCGCGCTCGACCTCTTCCAGCCAATGGTCGAGATTTTTTTCACCCGGCTTGTTGAGCGAAAAACGCTCCACGTTCCCCGCTGGACCGCTGCCGGCGACAATCGCGCCGGGCAAGTCCTCGACATCGATCGTCTGCCCGCGGCATGACAGCAACGAACGCTCCACGGTATTACGCAGCTCGCGGATGTTGCCGGGCCAGCCGTAGCGCTCCAGAATCTCCAGCGCCGCGGGCGTAAAGGCCGTCACCTTTTTGTCCATCTCGGTGGCCAGCTCACGCAGGAAGGTCTGCGCCAGCAGCGGGATGTCCTCGCGCCGCGTCCGCAGTGGCGGCGCGACGATGCTGTAGACGTCCAGGCGGTAGAGCAGATCCTCGCGAAACTTGCCCTCGCGTACGTACTCCTTCAGATCGCGGTTGGTGGCGGCGATGAAGCGCACGTCCACGGTCCGCAACTGATTCGAACCGACCGGAGAGAATTCGCGCTCCTGCAGCACGCGCAACAGCTTGGCCTGCAGCGAGGCATCGAGATCGCCGATCTCGTCGAGAAACAGTGTTCCGCCCTGGGCCTGCTCCAGACGGCCCGGGCGGTTCTGGTTCGCGCCCGTGAACGCGCCCTTGACGTAACCGAACAGCTCGGACTCCATGAGGTCATGCGGAATGGCGGAACAGTTGATGGCCACCCAGGCGTGGTCGTGCCGCGGCGAGAGTTCGTGGATGGTGCGCGCCACCAGTTCCTTGCCGGTGCCGGATTCACCCGTGATCAGCACGCCGGTCTTGTACGGCGCCACGCGCCGGATCTCCTCGAGCAGCTGCTGTGCGACCCGGCTTTCGCCGACGAGGCGCTTGGTGCCGCGCGATTCGCTGACGGCGGCCTTGAGCTGGGCGTTCTCGCGCAGGATATCGCGCAGCTTGATGGCGTTGTGCACCGCGATCTCGACCTGTTCGGGCTCGAACGGCTTGGTAAGGTAATCCGCCGCACCGTCGTGGATGCTCTTGACCGCGGAACGGATGGTGCCGTGCGCCGTGACGATGATCACCGGCACGTCCGGGCGGTCCTTGCGGCAACGGATGACAAAGGCCTCGCCGCCCATGCCCGGCATCTTGAGATCGCTGAGCACCACATCGAGATTCGGGTTCTGTATATGCGCCAGCGCCGCCTCGCCGCTGTCGGCCACCAGCACCTCGTGACCGGCGCCTTCCAGCACCATGCGCATCACCGCCTGCATGTTCGCTTCGTCGTCAACCACCAATACGGTACGTTTCATACACTGCCCTCTGTTAGCCCTTGCCTGCCGTCCCTGGCGCGACCGCGTGGTTTCCCCTCACCCCGGCCCGCACTTCCGTGTGCGGGCGTTCGGCGGCGCCGAAGCACG
>JBBTKS010000024.1:0-2954 GCA_038058885.1 Pseudomonadota bacterium | reverse complement strand
GGCGACTACACCGCCTCACCCACCACCAGCACGGTTCGTTTCATGTCGCTGCCTCCTCCTGCACCGGAAACCGCATGACGAATCTCGCTCCGCTGCCCTCGGGAGGCATGGCCTCGAGGCGTCCGCCATTGGCTTCCACCAGCGTGAAGGCGATGGTGAGCCCGAGACCGGTGCCCTGTTCCTTGGTCGTGAAAAACGGCTCGAACAGGCGCGGCATGATGTCCGCCGGCAAACCGGATCCATTGTCCTCGACAGACAGATAGACCTGTCCGTTCTCGACACCGGAACGGAGCTTGAGAATCGCCTCTTTCCCGCTCATGGCCTGCAACGCGTTGGTGAAGACATTGCCCCAGGCCTGCTGCAGCAGGCCGGGGTCGGCCTTGATCTTCGCGTCGCCGTGATCGAACTGCCGGTGCACCGTCACCGGTTGCGTGCCCGCCAGCGCCAGATCGAGCGCGCGCGTCAGCGGCTGCGCCGGATCGATCACGGCAAACGACGGCTGACGGTGGCGCGACAACTGCAGGAAGTCCTGCACCAGATTCGAGACGCGCAGGCTTTCCTCGCGGATCATGCGCGTCAGTTCCACTCGCTTCTCCGGCGCATAATCCGGCTTGTCGAGCAGCGCCGCCGAAGTGTTGATGATGCCGATGGGATTGCGGATTTCATGCGCCAGCGCCGCCGACAGCTCCCCCATCGCGGTCAGCTTGTCCTTCCGGAAACGCTGTGCCTGCTCGTCGCGCGCCTCGCGCAGGCGCGCGGCCATGGCATTGAACGCCTTGGCCAAATCGCCCAGTTCGTCGTTGGACGTGATCGGCACGTTGGCGCTGAAATTCTGACCCGCCAGCTGCATGACGCCGTTGCGCAGGTACTGGAGCGGCCGCACCACCAGGCGCGACAACAGCAGGCCGGTCAGACCGCCGATAACGATTCCCAGCAGCGAAATAGACAGGAACAAGGCGACGCGGTTGGTGAGCACTTCCTGCACGCCGCGGCGCTCCAAGCCGCTGAACATGATCGCCTCCACGCGCCCCGTGGGATCGACGATGGGCATGTAGAGTCCGCGGTACTGTCCGTTCTCCGCTTGCAGGCTGTAATAGGATTTCTTGTGCTTCTCCAGCCGGTCCAGCGCCGTCGCCGGCAGATGCTTGAGTGCGATCACTTCGCCCGGGGCGGAAAAAAGATCGAAATACTTTTTGCCTGCGCGGTAATAGAGACGCGCCTTCAATCCGGTCAGTTGCGCCAGCTCGTCGGTGAAATCCTGTCCCAGCAGGCTGCCCAGCACCAGGTAGTAACGCGGTTTGCCGTGGCGCGGGATCGGCGTGATGCCCACCGCCGCCAGCATGGTCTTCTGCTTGCGCACCACCTTGAGCACCGCTTCGGTCTGGCCGCGTTCCCACAGCGCATTGACCTCCACGGGGATCGAGGAATACAGCAGTTTTTTGTCCGGCGTGTAGAGCTGAATGAGATTGATGCTCAGCTCCTGGGAAATGCGTCGCACCGGCAGCGGGATCGCCTCTTCGGGATTGCGTTCGATATTGGCCACGTATCCCGGATCGTCGGCGAGCACCCGCCCGAGCATGACCGCGTCGTTCTGGTAGGCCTGCAGCCAGTTCTGATTGGCGCGGGCCGCATCCACGATCCACTGTTCCAGGCGCTTTTCAAAACTGATCGAGACCCATTCGGCGGCCAACCAGCCGGCCACCAGCATGGGCACGATCACGATCACGGAAATCACCAGCAACACCTTGCGCTGGAGTCGGCCCAATCTGAAAAGTCTGAATGGCATGAGTACTCTTGAAATGTCGTGAGCTACAAATTTTGATGCTTACTACAAAACCAAAGCATAGCGCAGTCTGGAAATTTTATATATCTACATGATTTTAAATAGATTATACGTCATCTGATGTTGGCACAGCGATTGCTTTTGTAGGTCGCAATGGTGGCGGAAATCAAGCCGTATCTACCATCAGATACTGAAAAACGATGTTCACCCTCTCTAAGGAGCTTTTAAATATGAAAAAGTCACTGACCAGCCTGTTTGCTCTGGCGTTTGTCCTCATGTTTGGCCTGGTGCACGCTGCCAATGCCGAGAAGCACATGGCCCCGGCTGCCAAGGCCGATGCCGCTGCTCCGGCTGATGCCAAGAAAGAGGCAAAAGAAGTCAAGAAAGAAAAGAAGATGAAGAAGAAGGCCGCCAAGAAAGAAAAGAAGGAAGAGAAGAAAGAAGGCGCTGCTGCCCCGGCCGCTCCGGCGACCCCGGCCGCTCCGGCCAAGAAGTAATCACGCACTTCTCGCTGTAACCCAAAGCGCCCCGATCGGGGCGCTTTGTTTTTGTTCTTCCGGCTTCCAGTAGGGGCGGGATAAATCCCGCCCCTACTTCTTCTTGGGGGCCGTTTTTTTCTTCGCGGGCTTGGCGGCTTTCTTTCCGGTCTTTTTCGCCGGACTCTTCTTCGTCACCATTCTCTTCCCGGCCGCCTTGGCCGGTGCGCCCGGCGATGACGGCCTGGCAGCGCGGAGGTGCTGCATCAGTCCACGAATATAATCCATGCGTTCCTGCAGACGCTGGACAGCGGTTTTGGCGGCGTCCACGCCGGTTTCGCCGGGCTTGAGCATGCGATAGGCCATTTCAATCACGTCATCATCCAACGCGACAAAACGTCCAGACCGGGGCCCGGCCATTCGGCATACCTCCTCCACGTTCTGCTTGGCGCGCAGGTTGATCTCGTGTAATTGTTTCGCGCGGTCCGGACCGACCCAGCTGACAATCGTCCATTGATCTCCGGGCGCCCCCGGCTTGGCGAGATATCCCTGCCATACCTGCACCGCCGCCTGACATTCCTTCACCACGGCTTCCAGCCGCGACACCACGTCGGCACGCTGCTTCTGCCGGTCTGCTTTCCAGCGCATCACCAGTTCAATCGCTCGATCCAGGCTGTCCATTGTCATCTCCATGT
>JBBTKS010000023.1:0-4415 GCA_038058885.1 Pseudomonadota bacterium | reverse complement strand
CGCCGGCGATTTTGGCAGTTCCTCGGCGGCCGCGGCGGGAGCAATGACCTGAAGCGGATAGGTTTTGACCTGGGCCGCCTGCGTCTCCGGTTCTTCGGGACTGACGGCCTCGACTTCCACCACTCCGGTGCCGGTGCCGAGGATGCCGAGCCGGGCGGCCGCGGCATAGGACAGATCGATTAAGCGGTTGTGCAGGAACGGCCCGCGGTCGTTGACGCGCACCACGACGGATCGGCCGTTCTGCAGGTTGCGCACCCGCGCATACGAGGGCAAGGGCAGGGTCTTGTGCGCCGCCGTCATGGCGTACATGTCGTAGGGCTCGCCGCTCGAGGTGCGCTTGCCGTGAAATTTCTTGCCGTACCAGGAAGCAATGCCGCGCTCGCGGTAATCGCGGGAATCCGTCAGCGGCGAATAGGTCACGCCGTAGACCGCGTACGATTTGTTGCCGGTGACGGAACGGGATTCGGTCTTGGGCACTGCGTCCGGAACATCGGCGACGTCCGCGGGCGGGCTGGTCTCGGGACCGTCGTCCTCGTAATAGCCGCCACCGCGCGGCAGCGTGCCGCACGCGGACAACAGCGCAAGCAGCGGCGCGAGCCAGATCCAGCGCGGCATCATGGTGACGTCCTTGGCTCCATGCGTTGGCGTATCTTTTCTCCCAGTTCGTACACGGCCATGGCGTAACGCCGGTTGTGATTATAGCGCGTGATGACGTAGAAGTTATTGTAACCGAGACGGTAGAAAGGCCCGTACTCGCCCTCGAGCGAAATCAGCGCGGCGCGCCTCTCGGCGTTCTCGTGCCGGCGCGGGAAGATGCCGTAACGGGCGAGCTGACGCACCGGCAGCGTCGGCTTGAGCCCGAGCTTCTCGATCCAGAAATAACGCGTGCCTTTCAGGTTTGCTTCGTCGGCCACGGGCGCGCCGGCCTCCCAGCCATGCTCCTTGAGATACACGGCGACGCTGCCGATGGCATCCTCGGGACTCTCAAGAATGTCGCGTTTTCCATTGGCGTCAAAGTCCACCGCGAACCGGCGGTAATTGCTGGGCATGAACTGCGGCAAACCCATGGCGCCGGCATAAGAACCCTTGAAGCGGCAGGCGTCGATGTCGAGTTCGCGCGCGAGCAGCAGGAATTCGGTCAACTCGCGGCGGAAGAATACCGAGCGCGCCGGATAGCCGAGCGTCAGCGTGGTGAGCGCGTCAAGAATGGGTATATTTCCCTTGTTGCGTCCGAACTGGGTTTCCACGCCTATGATGGCAACGACGATTTCCGCGGGCACGCCGTATTCCTCGCCCGCCCGCGTCAGCGCCACTTCGTGTTTTTTCCAGAATCGGGCACCGCGCTGCACGTTTTCCTCGGTCAGAAAGATTTTGTTGTATTCGAACCATGGCAGCAGTTCCCTGGGCCGCTCCATGGCCTCGATGATCTCGGGGCGTATCCGCGCGCAGCCGAAGGTCTTGCGCAGTTTTTGCGGCGCATAACCGTACTGATCGGCCATTTCGGCTATCAAACTCTGCAGCGCCGGGTACTTGGCGACATTGAGGGCGTGGGCGCGCGGACTGACCGCGACCAGCAGGCCGGCGAGCAACAGCGCTCCCAGGGTGATAAAACGTGTGGACATTATTCCGCGATCTTGCGGTGGGTCTGGATGCTCATGAGGATGCCGAACGCGGCCATGACCGTGACGATCGAAGTTCCGCCGTAACTCATCATCGGCAGCGGTATCCCCACGATCGGCAGGATGCCGGTGACCATGCCCATGTTCACGAAGAAATAGAGGAAGAACGTCAGGCTCAGGCTGCCGGCGAGCAGGCGTGTGTAGCTGTCCTTCGCCAGGTACGCAATCAGCATCCCGCGCGCCACGATCAGCGCGTAGATTGCCACCAGCAGCAGGCTGCCGATGAGCCCGAACTCCTCCGCGAAAACGGCGAAGATGAAGTCAGTGGAGGACTCCGGCAGGTAATCGAGATGCGCTTGCGACGAATTGAGCCAGCCCTTGCCATAGATGCCCCCCGAGCCCACGGCGATCATGGACTGGATAGTGTGATAGCCGGTGCCGAGCGGATCGGCCTCCGGATCGAACAGGGTGAAAATGCGCTGCCGCTGGTAATCGTGCAGGTGACTCCAGGCGAACGGCGCGGCCACGGCGACGATGGCGAGCAGGCTCAGGATCACGCGCCATTGCATGCCGCCGAGGAACAGCACGAAGACGCCGGCCCCGAACACGAGCAGCGCGGTGCCGAGGTCCGGCTGCTTGATGATCATGAACGCCGGGACCGCCATCATGAGAAACGCGGCCGCGAGCCGCGGCAGGCTGGGCGGAAGATTTTTCCGCGCCAGATACCAGGCGAGCATCATCGGTACCGCGATTTTCATTATCTCGGCCGGCTGGAACCGCAGAACTCCGAGATCCAGCCAGCGCTGCGCGCCCTTGCCGATCACGCCCAGCGCGAGCACGGCGACGAGCAGCAGCATGCCGGCGATGAAAATGTACGGCGACCAGCGCTCGAAAAATTCCGGGCGTATCTGCGCCACCACCAGCAGCACGGTAAAGCCGAGGCACAGTCGCAACAGGTGCCCCAGGGTGGCATCCATGTCCCGGGCGCTCGCGCTGTACACCACGAACAGGCTGATGGCGGCCATGGCGAGCAGCGCATAGAGCAGGGTCTTGTCGAGATGCAGTCGTTCCAGGTTCATGTCAGTGACCGTTTATTCGCAGATGATGATGGGTGCCCCGGGTCATTCATCGTTCTCCGTGCCCGGTTTGGCGTCGCCCGGCGGCGCGGAGGTTTTTCCCAGGATCAGATAATCCATGAGCTTGCGCGCGATGGGCGCGGCCGTGGAACTGCCGTGGCCGCCGTTTTCCACGATGACCGACACGGCGATTTTCGGATCGCCGACCGGCGCGAAGGAAACAAACAGCGCGTGGTCGCGGAAACGCTCGGGCGTGGCTTTTTCGCTGTAGGACTGTCCCTGGGCGATGCTCTTCACCTGCGCGGTGCCGGTTTTGCCGGCGATTTTATAGGGCGAGTTATGGCCGATGCCATAGGCGGTTCCGCGGTTGGTGTGCGCCACGTCGGTAAGATTCTGGATCTGAATATCGAGGTTGTGCCGGTCCTTGAGCGGTATCTGCACGGTGACCACGGGTTCGGTTTCGCGCCGGGCCTGGGTCTTGGCGTCCACGATCGCGCGCACCAGTTGCGGCTTCATGCGCACGCCCCGGTTCGCCAGCCCCGACATGGCGTCGGCGAGTTGCAGCGGCGTCACCAGGATCGAGCCCTGGCCGATGCCGGTGATCACGGTCTCGCCCGGATACCATATTTGTTTACGCGCCGCCTTCCATTCCGGCGAGGGCAGGATGCCCTCGGATTCGTTGAACAGATCGACGCCGGTCTTCTTGCCGAAGCCGAACGGCGCGAGGAACTTCTTCATGCCGTCGATGTTCATGGCCACCGCCAGCCTGTAGAAATAGACGTCGCAGGACTGCACCACGGCATCGTGCAGGTTCATCGCGCCGTGACCGGCCTTTTTCCAGTCGCGGAACTGGTGCGAGCTTCCCGGCAGCGTGAACCATCCGGGACAGACCACCGGCTTGTCGGGGTCGAATCCGTCCTGTTCCAGCGCCGCCAGTCCGAGGAAGGCCTTGATGGTCGAGCCCGGCGCATATTGGCCGTTGAGCGCGCGGTTGATCAGCGGCTTGTCCGGATCGTCGAGCAGCCTCTGGTAGGAATCCGGATCGATGCCCTGCACGAAGGGATTGGGATCGTAGGTCGGCGTGCTGACAAACGCGAGAACCGCGCCGGTGGCGGGCTCCATGGCGATGATGGCGCCGCGCCGCTTGCCCAGCGCCTGCTCGGCCAGGGCCTGAAGCCTGGCATCGATGCTCAGGTAGAGGTTTTTGCCGGCTACCGGCGCGATGCGCTCGAGGATGCGCAGCGAGCGTCCGTGCGCGTTGGTCTCGACCTTTTCGAAGCCGACCTGGCCGAGCAGGGTTTTTTCGTAACTCGCCTCGAGGCCCAGCTTGCCGATGTACTCCATGCCGCGATAGGCCGCCTTGTCGATCTGCTCCTGTTCCTGTTCGTTGATGCGTCCGACGTAGCCGAGGAAATGCACCCCGAGGCCGGTGAGCGGGTAGTGCCGCCGCAGACGTGCTTCGAGTTCCACGCCGCTGAAATACGTCCGCTTGACCGCGAGCCGCGCCGCTTCTTCCTCGGTGAGGTGCGAACGCAGCACGAGATTTTCGAATCGCGGGCGTTCGCGCAGCTGCTTGCGGAAATTCTTGAGGTCCGCTTCGTTCAGATTCACGATCTGGCCCAGTTCCTCGAGCAGTGTGTTCATGTCGTCGACCTGCTCGGGGATGATTTCCAGCGTGTACACCGGATAGTTCTGCGCCAGGATTATGCCGTTGCGATCG
>JBBTKS010000022.1:0-1206 GCA_038058885.1 Pseudomonadota bacterium | reverse complement strand
CACGGAACCAGCATCGATTCAGCGAATCTTGACATGCCTCTGCAGGCAGTTTAGGCTTACCGCAAAAATGGAACTGCAGCGTTGTTGCGGCTAGCGTTTTTTGATCCCGTCAACTGGGATTACGTCATTGACACTCCCCGATTGAGGTCCCTCGGCGGCTCACAGTCAGGGCTCTGCTACCTGGCCGAAGAACTGGTCAAGCTCGGCCATGACGTGACGCTGCTCAACCAGACCCAAACTCCCCGCCGATCGCGGGGAGTCAATTGCTTCAATTTCGCGCCCATTCCGAGAACCGAGTATGCTTATTTCGACGCCATCATCATACTAAACTCTGGGTCGCAGGACCTGGCCAGGCAAATCCGGAGCGGGACGCAGGGGCGGACTCGTATCATCCTCTGGTGCCAGCATAATGCTGATCAGCCGGCGGTCAAAGACCTCACGGACCCTGCCGCTCACGATGCCTGGGACGCCTTCGTCTATGTCAGCGAGTGGCAGGCGGAAGGGTACCGCCATGCATTCGGCATCAAACCTGAGCGCACCACGATTATCGGTAACGCGATAAGCCCAGCGTTTGAAAATCTCTATCCCCGCCCGGACACGATCGCCTCACAGAAACCCTGGCCGCCCGTCCTCTGCTATACGAGCACGCCGTTCCGTGGGCTCGACGTCCTGCTGGAGGCCTTCCCTCGAATCCGGGCCGCCATTCCCGGCACAACGCTCAAAGTCTATTCCAGCATGAATGTGTATGGCATCCCTGCCGAGCAGGACACCTATGCTCCGCTGTATGAGCGTTGCCGCGCGACTGAGGGCATCGAATATATCGGGTCACTCCCGCAGCCGGCCCTTGCCCAGGAGTTGAAGAACGCGACATGCCTGGCGTATCCCAACACCTTTGCGGAAGGCTACTGCATTTCCGTTCTCGAGGCCATGGCGGCAGGCTGCATCGTGATCACCAGCGATTTAGGGGCCCTTCGGACAACCACGGCCGGGTTCGGCCACCTGCTGGTTCCACCTCCGGACAAGATCGAGCATGCGACGCAATTTGTGGATCTCACCGTCCGCGTCCTGAATCAGTCCCGCTCGTCCCCTGTTGAACATGCGCAACGGCTGGAGAAGCAAGTGCGCCATGTCGCGCAGACCGGCACGTGGGCCATGCGGGCACGGGAGTGGCACGAGTGGCTGACCTCGTTTGCGTTTCGCCTGCAT
>JBBTKS010000021.1:0-1034 GCA_038058885.1 Pseudomonadota bacterium | reverse complement strand
GCCGAGCCCGAACAGTTGCGTGGGCCGACGAGCCCGCATCGCAAGGCCGGGCCATTCAGGAGGTCTCTATGAACACGCTCATATTTGTCGGTATCGATGTCTCCCAATTCCAGCTCGCTGTGGCGGTGCGTCCAGGGACACGCTTCTCGGTCCCGAATGATGAGCCTGGTTGGGCAATCGTGGCGGCGCAGATGCGTCGCCTGGCCCCAGTGCTCATTGTGCTCGAGGCCACTGGGGGGCTTGAAGTGCCCCTCGCGGGCGTACTCGCCGCCGCCGGCCTCCCGGTCGTCGTGGTGAATCCACGGCAGGTCCGGGATTTCGCGCGGGCGACCGGCCAGTTGGCCAAAACCGATACCCTCGATGCCCAGATTCTGGCCCATTTCGCTGAGGTGATTCGCCCGGCAGTCCGACCGCTCCCCGATGAGCAGACGCAGGCCCTGGCGGCCCTCGCGGCCCGACGGCGGCAACTCATCGAGATGCTGACGGCGGAAAAGAACCGTCTGCGCACGGCGTCCCCGTCAATCCGCAAGAGCCTCCGCGCGCATATGGCCTGGCTCCAACGGGAGCAGACCCATACCGACACAGAGCTCGCGCAGGCGATCCAGGACAGTCCGGTGTGGCGAGAGAAAGACGACCTGCTGCGCAGTGTCCCCGGTGTTGGCCCGGTGCTCACCACCACCGTGCTAGCCAATTTGCCGGAATTGGGCACCTTGACGAACAAACAGATCGCCGCACTGGCGGGTGTGGCGCCGCTCAATCGTGACAGTGGCATATTGCAGGGGAAACGGATGGTGTGGGGTGGACGTGCGCAGGTCCGGGCAACCTTATATATGGCGGCCATCGTGGCGACACGGTACAACCCAACTATCAAGACGTTCTATCAGCGCTTGTGGGGGGTGGGAAAAGCCAAGAAGGTGGCGCTCGTCGCCTGTATGCGGAAACTGCTGACGACACTCAACGCGATGCTCAAGCATCGGACTCACTGGCGGACGGAACCGCCTCAGCACGCTTGACAGTCAAGACAGTTGCTGACC
>JBBTKS010000020.1:0-7831 GCA_038058885.1 Pseudomonadota bacterium | reverse complement strand
CGATTACCCGCTTCGTTCGCAGTGAATTCAAGTCATCGCCGGTGGCGGGATGGGATAAACAGTGGGAATTGTTGCGGAAGAGCGTTTTTAATAAATAGTTAATGTAGGGTGGGTTAGGCGATTTTTGCCGTAACCCACCGAACAATCTGTTGTGCCGGCTTCGCTGACGATGAAAAGCCGCTTGCGGGGCGGGAGCATCCCGCAATTAGTTTTTCCTGTCGTGCGCGCAGCGCACGCTACATTTAAGCAAATTTCGCGTTGAACACCCACACCGCCGCCAACCCCAGAAGAAAACAGCCCCCCGCGTATAACGCCGCCCACAGTTTATAGCGCTTGGTCAGTTCCGTTTGCGTGAAAGCCGACAGGATATACGGCCGTGAGCCGTCACGCGTGGGGCCGAGGACGTTGAGGCCGTCGGCGGAATGAATAACCTGCTCCTGGCGGTTCTTCATGGTATCGCGCCTTGCCTGCGCGCGGGCGAGACGCCATTCGATCTCGTCGATTTTTCCGTCCTTGTTCAGGTCGAATCGCTGCAACAAGGCGGGTTGGTCTTTTTTCCAGTCCTTGAGCATTTCGCGCACGTCTTCGTCCACGGTCGGCTGGCTGGTGTAGCTGCTCACGCTTTTCAACAGCCCCAGCGCGTAGAGTGACTCGCCGGGGTTGATGCGTTCCTCGGTCAGGCGATAGTTGCCGTGACCCGCATGCGAGCTGAGAAAGTTCGTGACATTGGCAGGACGACGGGAGATACCACCCAGACTGGAGCTGGAACGCCAGATGTCCTTGTGCCGCGAGGTGACATCCGCGCCCTCGGGGTCGATCACCACACGACCAGTTTCATCCTGCATCCAGAAGGTTTCCGTGCTTTCGCCCTTGTCGATGGTCTCCCAGCGATGTTCGTTGCCCTTCCCGGTGGCCACGTATTCCTCGATCTTGTAGCGGTACCAGACGCAGGGCAGCCCTGAAAGCCTGGCGATGATCGGCGGGCCATCCATGAGCTTGCCGAGACCTTCGAGTTCCACGTAACCCTGCGGAGCTGAACGGATTTTGCAGGTTGGCGTGTCTTCGACAAGGCGGATGTTGCTCACATGGCGCCAGGTGCGCCAGGAGCAATAGGCGGATCCGGCGGCCAGCACCGCCGCGGCGATGCCAATGGCGGCCGGGTCGCTTTGATGGATGCTGTGAGCCAGCCCGGCGAACCACTGAGCCAGCGGACCGGGGGACGCCATGTCTGGCTAGGTGTTGAACAGCGCCTTGACGTTCACATCCCGGGTTTCGCTTACTGTGAATTTAAGCAGCAACTTCGGCTCGAACCGGAATAGCGTGGCGATTACGTTGTCGGGGAATTGTTCGATGCGGATATTGTTGGCGTTGACCGAGTCGTTGTAAAACTCGCGCCGGTCGGCGATCTGCGCCTCGAGCTGCGAGATGCGGTTTTGCAGGTGCTGGAAGTTCTCGTTGGCGCGCAGTTCCGGGTAATTCTCCGCTACCGCGAAGAGGTTCATGAGCCCCGCCCGCAGCTGGGTCTCGGCAGCCCCGACGGCAGCCACGTCTCCCGCTTCGCGCGCGCTGTGCACGGCGGCGCGCGCCTGCGTGACTTTTTCGAGTACGCCGCGTTCGTGCTGCATGTATTGCTTGCACGCCTCGACCAGCTTCGGCAGTTCGTCGTGACGTTGCTTGAGCAGCACGTCGATATTCGACCACGCCTGGGCAACGTTATTCTTGAGCCGGATGAAATTGTTGTACATCGTGACGGCATACAGGAACAGCGCGGCAAAAATGCCCAAAAAGACAAAAGTGGCGATCGACATGATTTCTCCTTCGTCAGCCGGCAGGCGGCTTTAAAAAGGAGTATAGCCGCCGATGTGGAGGCTGCTAGGGAAGCTCTGATCAAGTCCGTTCGTGGTGAGCCTGTCGAACCACGAACGGACAAATCGCCTGCCATTTACGGCGTCTCCCGTTCACCCTTCGACAAGCTCAGGGCGAACGGGAGACTTGATCAGAGCTTCCCTAGGACGCGGACTCGTCCAGCAGGGCGATGGCGACTTCCCTGGCTTCACGGCCGTGGATGTCAAATCCGCGCATTTCGGGCCGGCCTTTCGTGCCGAGTGAAATAATCAGGTAAAGCACGCCGGGGTATTCGTGCTGCTCGATGTCCGTGAGCGAGGGCTGCGGCGGGGAATCGGGATGGGAGTGATAGATGGCGGCCAGCTCTTCGCCATGCTCGCGCATGCTGCGCATGGCCTCGATCTGTCCCTTGGGGTCGAGCACGAAGAAGTGTTTCTTGTCGTCGGCGGCATTGACGACGGGATAACATTTCCTGTAACCATGCCGGTCGCGGGAGACGAGGCCGCAGATTTCCTCTTCCGGCGATTTCTGCGCGAGCTGCAGCATCTGGTTGACGAGGCGCCGCGGGAAGCGGACAACGCTCATATCTCTCCGCACACCGGGCATGCCGGGTCCTTGCGCAGTTTGACTTCGTGCCATTCCATGTTGAGCGCATCGAACAGCAACAGCCGGCCAGCGAGCGTCTGGCCGATGCCGAGCAATACCTTGAGCGTCTCGACCGCCTGGATCGAACCGATGATACCGGCGGCCGGGGCGAGCACGCCGAGCGTGGCGCAGGCCTCGTCAGGCCCGCCGCCTTCGGCGTACAGGCAGCGGTAACAGGGGCCGCCCGGCGGGAACACCGCGACCTGCCCCTCGAAGCGCACCACCGCGCCGGAGACGAGCGGTTTGCCGGCGCGCATGCAGGCTTCGTTGATGGCAAAGCGGCTCGCGAAATTGTCGGTCGTGTCCACCACGGCATCGACCTGTTGAACCTGCTCTTCGAGCGCGGCGCCTTCAAGCTTTTGATTGATCGTCGTGACACGCACGCCGGGATTGAGCGCGGCAAGTCCCTGCGCGGCCGAGGTGGTTTTGTCCTGACCGACGCGTTCCGTGGCGTGGACGATCTGGCGCTGGAGATTGGTGAGGTCTACGCGATCATGGTCTACCAGAACCAGATTACCCACGCCGCTCGCGGCGAGATACATTGCCACCGGCGAACCCAACCCCCCGAGCCCGACGATCAGGACGCGCGAGGCGAGCAGTTTTTCCTGCCCGCGGACATCGATCTGCGGCAACAGGATGTGCCGGCTGTAGCGCAGGAGTTGTTTATCATCCATGGCAAATCGAATGGGACAGGTTCGGCCGTGTTACAGGCGACAAGCCGTGATACGGTCGCGCCCGCCCAGATCCGGATAGCAAACGATATTACGATAGCCGAGCTGATGCAAAAGCCGGCCGATGGCGGCAGCCTGATCCCACCCGTGCTCGAATAAAAGCCAGGCGGCGGGATTCAGGTGTTCGCGGGCCGACAAGGCGATCTGGCGAATGGCATCGAGTCCCTCGGGTCCGGCGGCGAGGGCTTGTACCGGTTCGAAGCGCACGTCTCCCTGTTCCAGATGCGGATCATTGGCGCGCACATAGGGCGGGTTGCTCACGATCATGTCCAGCTTCATGTCGACGAGAGGTTCGAACCAGTTGCCTTCACGGAATTCGACGTGGGTCAGATTGAACTTTGCCGCGTTCGATCGCGCGACTTCAAGTGCTTGCGGAGAGATGTCGGTGGCAATCACACGGCAGTGCGGGCGTTCTTTCGCGAGCGCCAGGGCAATGGCGCCGCTGCCGGTGCCGAGATCGGCGATGGTCCATTCGGCGTCCCGCGGAACATGCGCCAGTGCCTTTTCCACCAGCAGTTCGGTTTCCGGACGCGGGATCAGGGTGGCGGGCGTTACGCTGAATTCCAGGGACCAGAATTCGCGCACACCGGTGAGATAGGCGATCGGTTCACCATGACGTCGTTGCGCGATCAACGTTTCCAGTCTGGTTAGCTGATCGTCCGTCAGCGCGTGGTGTCCGCGCGTTATCAGCGCGCTGCGATTCAGGCTACAGACATGCATCACCAGCACTTCCGCGTCGAGCCGTGGCGTGGGACTGGTCGCTTGCAGCTCGCGTTGAGCGGTTTGCAGGACTTCGCTGACTGTCGGCGGCATATTATTCAGGACGGCGTGTTTCATGCTCAGGTATTCAACGTCGCCAGCAGCTCGGCCTGATCGGCGCTGCGCAGCGCGTCGATGAGCTCATCGAGCTTGCCTTCCACGACCTGATCGAGCTTGTACAGCGTGAGATTGATACGGTGGTCGGTCACGCGACCCTGCGGAAAGTTGTAGGTGCGAATGCGTTCCGAACGGTCGCCGGTGCCGACCAGGCTCTTGCGCGTGGCGGCCTCGTGTTCGCGTTGTTTGCGCCGCTCGGCTTCGAGCAGGCGCGCGGACAGGATGGACATGGCGCGTGAGCGGTTCTTGTGCTGCGAGCGCTCGTCCTGGCATTCGACCACGATGCCCGTGGGCAGGTGCGTGATGCGGATCGCCGAGTCGGTCTTGTTCACGTGCTGGCCGCCGGCGCCGGAGGCGCGAAAGGTATCGACCTTGAGCTCCGCCGGATTGATGGCGATGGCGTCCACTTCCTCCGCTTCCGGCAGCACCGCGACCGTGCAGGTCGAGGTGTGGATGCGTCCCTGGGCCTCGGTCTCGGGAACGCGCTGGACGCGATGCGCGCCGGACTCGAACTTGAGGCGCGAGTACACGTCTTTCCCGGCGATGCGGGCGATGATTTCCTTGTATCCGCCGTGTTCGCCGGGGCTTTGGCTCATCACTTCCACGTCCCAGCCGTGGTTGGTGGCGTAATAGTTGTACATGCGGAACAGGTCGCCGGCGAAGATCGCCGACTCGTCGCCGCCGGCGGCGGCGCGGATTTCGAGAAAGATGTTGCGGTTATCGTCCGGATCTTTCGGCAGCAGCAGCGTCTGGATTTCGGCTTCAAGCTTTTCGATATGCCGCCGCGATTCCGCGGCTTCCTCCTGCGCCATCTCGCGGATGGACGGATCTTCGTCCTTGAGCATGGCTTGCGCGGCTTCCAGCTGCTCGCGGGCCGCGCGGTAATCGCCGTACAGCTTCACCACCGGATTGATTTCGGAGTATTCCTGCGACAGCTTGCGGAACTGGTCCTGTTTGACGATGACCTTAGGCTCGGCGAGCAGCCGCTCTATTTCCTCAAAGCGTTGCGCAAGGCTGGTGAGCCTGGTTTCGATGGACGGGTTCATGTTTTAAAGACACTCTAACAAAATAAATGGACAGGATTAACAGGATTTACAGGATTAAAAATCTTGTGAATAGAAATCTTGTTAATCCTGTAAATCCTGTCAAATTTTTCTTTTGTTATGGGTCCTCAGTCTTCATTGAGGCCGAACAGGCGGCGCGCGGCCTCGAGCAGGGCGCCGTTGCCGTCATGATCCGCCTTGCGCAAAACGTCGGTGGGAGCGTGGGTGAATTTGTTGGTCAGCGCGCGCGCGAGCTGTTCGATAACCTTTGCCGGGTCCTCGCCGTGGGCGAGGCGACGGCGCGCGCGTTCCACCTCGGCCTCGCGCAGGGCATCGGCTGATTCACGGAGCGCGCGAATCGTCGGCACGGCATCGAGCGATTTCACCCAGCGCATGAAATCCACGACCTGGGTGTCGATGATCTTTTCCGCCTCGCACGCGGCCTCTTGGCGCGATTGCATGTTCTCCTGCACCACTTCCTTGAGATCGTCGATGGTGTAGAGATACACGTCATTGAGTTCGCCGACCTCGGCCTCGATGTCGCGCGGCACGGCGATGTCCAGCATGAACATCGGACGGTGCTTGCGCGCCTTCAGGGCCCGTTCCACCGTGCCCTTGCCGAGGATGGGCAACTGGCTGGCGGTCGAGGCAATGACGATGTCGGCGTCGGCGAGACGGGTCGGCATTTCCGCGAGCGAAATGCCCTCGGCGCCGAACTGGTCGGCCAGCAGTTGCGCGCGCTCGACGGTGCGGTTGGCGAAGATCATGTGACCGGCGTCGTGTTCCCTGAGGTGGGTCGCGCAGAGTTCGATCATGTCGCCCGCGCCGATCAGCAGCACCGTCTGTTCCGAGAGCTTGTTGAAAATCTGCTCGGCCAGGCGCACCGCGGCCGAGGCGACCGAGACCGCGCTGGCGCCGATCGCCGTGTCGGTTCGCACCTGCTTGGCGACGGTGAAGGTTTGCTGGAACAGGCGATTGAGGATCTTGCCGGTGACGCCGGCCTTGTGCGCGGTCGCGAAGGCCTCTTTCATCTGTCCGAGAATTTGCGGTTCGCCCAGGATCATGGAATCGAGTCCGGCCGCGACACGGAACACATGCTTGACCGCCTCCTGGTCGGGATGCCGGTAAAGATAAGGATGAATGTCGCCGGGGTTCAGCCGGTGATAGTGGCAGAACCATTCAATGACCTGTTCGTCGTGCGCGGGCTCGAGCCCGCAATAGAGCTCGGTGCGGTTGCAGGTGGAGACGATCGTCGCCTCGCTGACGCCGCCGCTGCCGGTCACTTCATGCAAGGCGTTGACCAGCTTGTCGGTGGCGAACGCCGCCTTCTCGCGGATATCGACCGGCGCTGTGTGATGATTGATGCCAAATGCGAGCAGGTGCATGCAGAAAACCGGAAATCGCCAATGATGCCTGCGATTTTGACCCATCAGGGTCCGCTGTCAAGTTTGGGGAGGCCGCGGCGACTTCAAACCGTTAAGGGCCAGGAAGGTTACCCCGAGTTCCACGGCTATTAATTAGGATACCCAGCAGGAGCAGTATCCAGTGATTGTTCGACCACCACTGCGTCATTAGCGCGCCCAGCCCCCAATTGGCGGTGACCAGCAGGAAAACCAGCGGCAGGAGCACCGCCGACACCGGTCGTCCCAGGCGCCGCAGCGCCACGGCCAGCAGGGCAAAGCCGAGAATGGCGAGGAACTGATCGGCCACGCCGTAGACCGGCCACAACGTGAGCCCGCCGCGGCCATGACCGTCATGCAGCGAAAGCAGGGCCGACAGACCGACGGCGGTTGCGATCAATGTCTTTTCGTTTCCCGGGATGATAGCGGGATAGCGTTCGGTCAGGCCAACGAGCAACTGTTTTTGCGCGCGCAGCCCGGCCTCCAGGGTTGAAACCAGCAGGCCGATGATGACCACCGCCATGAGCGAGCGTGCGAACGCCGGATCCAGCCCCAGCCCCGCGGCGTGGCGCGCAAAACCGTTGACGTAAAGTTCGAGAACGGCGTGCAATTCCATGAATGTTTCCCAGGACGCATAACGCTGGTTCCACTCCTGGACGTTCGGAAGGCCGGTGCTCCCGATGATGATGGCGCTCAATGCCAGCAGCCCCAGCGCCAAAGCCCCGCCGTAGCCGATATAGCGCGCGTCGGTTTCCCGTTTCATCTGGCGCGCGGTGACGGCATTGGCGACCAGCAGGTGAAATCCCGCCACGGCGCCGGAGGTGAGCGTCACGAACAGCCACGGGAGTGTATCCGGAATGCCGGGGCCCGCGTTGAACTCCGGTGCCACCAGTCGGGGCTGATCGATCATCACCACGGTGTAAAAAATGAGAAGTGTCAGCCCCAGCAGCAGCGCGGTGAGATAGCCGCGCGGACGCATCAGTTTCCACATCGGCAGGCGCGTGACGTAATAGCCGTAAGCGAACAGAAGCATGACCCAGACCAAGGTGGCGTCGAACGGGAAATACGACTCGGCGGTTTCAAGGTTCAGTGTTCCGGTAAAACTCAGCGGGTAATTGCCGAGCAGCCACACGACCATGAGACTCAAGGCGAGCGCGATCAGGGTCGCGGGGATGATCTCGAAATCTTCCCGGCCGCGCAGGAAGTTCCCCAGAAGCAGCGCCACCGCGGTGATGATCCAGAATGGCAGCACCGAAGCGGGGAACGCCGACAGGAGTTGCGCCGCCAGCGT
>JBBTKS010000019.1:0-4392 GCA_038058885.1 Pseudomonadota bacterium | reverse complement strand
TATCACGGTGAACAAGAACGCCGTGCCCAACGACCCGCAGTCGCCGTTTATCACCAGCGGCATCCGAATTGGCACGCCGGCCATTACCACGCGCGGCTTCGGCGAGAAAGAGGCCCGCGAGCTGGCCGGCTGGATCTGCGATATTCTCGACCGCATGAGCGACGCCGCGGTGCGCGCTGCGGTCCGCACCAAGGCGCAGGACATCTGCCGGCGGTTTCCGGTATATGAGGCCAGCCAGCCCTAGTCTCCAGCCGGCGGACGGTTCGCCTTTCAGCCACTGCTTGCTACTATTCTGCTATGCGCTGCCCGTTCTGTTCCGCCGATGAAACCCGCGTCGTCGATTCGCGGCTTTCCGACGAAGGCGACTCCGTGCGCCGTCGGCGCGAATGCGAGGTCTGCGGCGAACGGTTCACGACCTTCGAGCGCGCCGAGCTGCGCCTGCCCCAGATCATCAAGTCCGACGGACGCCGTGAGCCGTTCAATGAAAAGAAACTGCAAAACGGCCTGTCGCGCGCGCTTGAAAAGCGCCCCGTGGACACCGACGCCATCGAGAAGATCATCGGGCGTATCCGTCACAAACTTATGGCCAGTGGCGAGGGCGAAGTTCCTTCGCGCCGGATTGGCGAGTGGATCATGGAAGAGCTGAAGGATCTCGACCCGGTGGCCTACGTGCGTTTCGCCTCGGTGTACCGCAGTTTTCAGGACCTCAATGCCTTCCGCGAGGAAGTGCAGCGTTTGCAGAACGAACCGAGCGCCGAGACGCGGCGCAAGCAGCTTTCGCTGATTCCCGAGCCGGAGACGCCGACCAAACCGGGAACCGTGCAGGTCCGGAAACCGCACATCACGGGAAAGAAGTCATGACAACTTCCGCCGCCGATGCGCGCTTCATGGCGCGCGCTCTGCAGCTCGCACGCCGCGGGATGTACACGACCGATCCCAACCCGCGTGTCGGCTGTGTGATCGTGAAGGACGGGAAAATCATCGGCGAAGGCTGGCATGAGCGCGCCGGTGAGCCGCATGCCGAGATCAATGCGCTGAATACGGCGGGAAAAATCCAGGCGCACAGCGCCGGCGTGTACGTGACGCTCGAACCTTGCTGTCATCAGGGTCGCACTCCGCCGTGCACCCAGGCACTTATCAAGGCGGGCGTGTCGCGGGTCGTGGTGGCGATGCGCGATCCGAACCCGCATGTCGCGGGTAAAGGGGTCAAGGAGCTGGAAAGCCATGGCATCCGGGTGGATGTCGGGCTGATGGAGAAGGAGGCTGAGGCGCTCAATCCGGGATTTGTCAGCCGCATGAAGCGCAGCCGGCCTTATATTCGCGTGAAACTCGCGGCCAGCACCGATGGACGCACCGCCATGGCCAATGGCGAGAGCAAGTGGATCACCGGCGAGGCCGCGCGCGCGGACGTGCAAAAATGGCGCGCGCGCAGCTCGGCGATCCTGACCGGAGTAAGCACGGTGCTCACGGACGATCCTTTGCTTGATGTGCGCGCCATGAACATCGGTCGTCAGCCGCTGCGTGTGGTGGTGGATAGCCGTCTGCGGATGCCGGCCACGGCGCGTATGTTGCGCGGCGAGGGTAAGACATTGGTGATCACGGCGAGTCAGGACATGGCGTTGACGGAGAAATTGAAAAAAGCCGGCGCCGAGGTTGCCGATATGCCCACGCCGCAGAAGACCGTGGACCTGGAGACGCTGATGAAGCATCTCGCCTGGCTGGAGATGAACGAGGTGCTGGTCGAGGCGGGCGCCACCTTGAGCGGCGCTTTATTGCAGGCGAATCTGGTGGATGAGCTGGTGCTCTATTACGCGCCGCAAATCATGGGGAATAATGAGCGCGGGATGTTTGCGCTGCCGCCGCTGGTGCGCATGGTCGACCGCATTAATCTTGAAGTCCTGGATACGCGGGCCATCGGGAAAGACTGGCGGGTGATTGCGAAGGTGAGCGAAAAGTAGCGGGTCAAGTCATGTTTACGGGAATCATTCAGTCGGTCGGAAAAATCGCCGCGCTCGAAACCAGAGGCGGCGATGCGCGCGCGCGCATTTCCTGCGGGAAGCTCGATATGTCGGAAGTAAACACCGGCGACAGCATTGCGGTCAGCGGTGTCTGTCTGACGGTTGTCGAGCATTCCGCCGCGGGATTTACCGCGGATGTTTCCGGCGAAACCCTGTCGCGCACCACGCTGGGCCGTCTGCACACCGGCGACGCCGTAAATCTTGAAAAGGCCCTGACGCTGTCGACCCCGTTGGGCGGGCATCTGGTAAGTGGCCACGTGGACGGGGTGGGCGTTGTGGTCAATCGCCGCGAGGCGGCCCGGTCGGTACAGTTCCGGATCAAGGCGCCGGAGGCATTGGCAAAATATATCGCGGAAAAAGGTTCTGTTTGCGTGGATGGCGTGAGTCTGACCGTCAATGCCATCCATGGAGCGGAATTTGAGGTCAATATCGTTCCGCACACGCTGGCGGAAACCACGCTGGGCGTTATCAAGGAGGATTCAGAGGTCAATCTCGAGGTGGATGTTGTGGCGCGCTATCTGGAGCGACTCATGTCAGGCAAACTCGCGGCGCAAAGCGGATCAGAGATTACCCGCGAGTTTCTTGCCCAGCACGGATTTATCAAATAGCCGGTTTATTGCCGCGACAGAACCTGGAAGCTCGCGCTGGTTTTGTTGAGCACGATCGCCCGCGAGTTCTTTTTCATTTTCAACACGAGCTTGCTGACAATACGGTATTTCCCCAACGGTGCGTTTTCGGGAATCGGAAGTGATGTCTCTCCCGTGTAATAGCCGCTGGTGCGGAGCCGGTCACCGACCGATTCTGTCTTGGTCGCGATCAGCGCGCCGTCAGACGTGTAGATTTCGCGGACTTCTTCCAGCGTCCGGTTCAATCGGACGCTTTGCTGCAGATATATTTCCTTGCGGATCGTGAGATGACGGCAGGGTTTTACCTTGGGCGGATCGAGATGTATCCGGTACAGGCGGACCACGACATTCGAGCCGCGGGGCAATGGCTTGAAATTCCTGGCGGCCATTTCCGAATCCGGCTCGGAAAACTGATATTGCGTACCGTAGTCGGTGTCTTTCCGATTCGCTTCGAATTGCTCGCAGGTCTCCTCACGGATAGTCGCGCAGCTGGACACGGTCAGGCTTAATCCGATGAGAATTACCGGTACCAACCGGCGCAAGTGGGTGCGGTTTTGGGCGCGTGTCAGGTCAAACAACGGTGATGCTCCGTAATGATTCAGCTGCCCCAGGCGTGACGCAATGTTTCATATCTGTCGCGGGATTTTTTAGCGGCGAGCGGCTTTGACTCGGTGGATTCGGGTGTCTCGGAAACCGACTGCTTGTGGACAGTTATCGCTGGTTTCCGCTGCGCGATTCTTTGAGCGGCGGCATTGGCGGCAAGGATATTATCCTCCAGCGATTTGTGCAACGGATAGATATCGAGCGCCAGTACCAGCAGCAATGCCGCGGCAGCCAGGGAAAGTTCAAACCACGTACCTCCCCAGATACGTTGTCCCACGGATTCTTGCTGGCGTTTCCAAGGGCGGCGATTTTCGGTGCCGGTGCGGCCGAGAGGGGCTTGGCGGCGTTCCACCAGACCGAGACCGAGGAGGGTGGTACGGAATTCGGCGGCAGTCTGGAATCGCCGGTTCGGGTCTTTTTCCATTGCCCTGAGGATGACCGATTCAAGCTCGCGCGGCAGTCGGCGCTGGAATTCCTTCGGGCTCGGCGGATTTTCCTGCACGTGCGCGTGCATGAGTGCGTAATCGCTGCGGCGCTCGAAGGGCAGTCGTCCGGTGACGGATTCGAACAGGCTGACGCCGAGCGTATAGATATCGGAACGGCAGTCGGTTTCCCGCCCGTTGATCTGCTCGGGGGATATATAAAGGAGTGTCCCGACCATGATGCCGTTCTGCGACGGGTCATGGTTGTCCATGAGCCGCGCAACTCCGAAGTCCATCAATTTGATCGCGCCGTCGCGGGTGATGAAGATGTTGCTAGGCTTGAGATCGCGATGCACCACGCCCATCTGGTGGATGTGTTCCACGCCGTGCAGCGCCTGATCGAAGATGCGTATTGCCTCGGAAACGGACAGCGGACCGTAATGGCGCAGGCGGTTTTCGAGCGTTTCCCCTTCGACGTATTCGAGCACCAGGATCTCTCCGGCAGGGTGCTCCATCAATTCGTACAGCGTGATGATGTGGGGGCTGTTCAGCCGTGCCTGGGCCTGCGCCTCGGTGTGGAACCGCTTGAGATATTCGGAGTGCTTGCAAAGTTGCGGCGGCAGCACCTTCAGCGCCACGGTACGATTCAGTTCGGTATCATGGGCGCGGTACACCACCCCCATGCCGCCGGCGCCGACGCGGTTCAGCGTCAGATAATGTCCG
>JBBTKS010000018.1:0-4002 GCA_038058885.1 Pseudomonadota bacterium | reverse complement strand
CGCGCTCGGCTCGCCCCCTTCTCCCCTTGCGGGAGAGGGCAAGGGGAGAGGGGTCGTCACCCCTCATCCCCATCCCTTCTCCCGCAAGGGGAGAGGGGGAGTTGGTGAGAGTCTTCAGGATGGTTTGCTGTGGGTGTTTACCACCCGCGCCGACACGATCATGGGCGTGACGTTCTGTGCCGTCGCAGCCGAGCATCCGCTCGCCACGCACGCCGCGCGGAACAACCCGCAGCTCGCTGCCTTCATCGAGGAGTGCAAGCGTGGCACGGTAATGGAGGCTGATCTCGCCACCATCGAGAAGAAGGGTATGCCCACCGGCATCAACGTGACTCATCCGCTCACCGGCGAACCGATCCCTGTATGGGTCGGCAATTATGTGCTCATGGGTTACGGCGAAGGCGCGGTGATGGCGGTGCCGGCGCATGACGAGCGCGATTTCCATTTCGCCAAAGAGTACCGGCTTCCCATCAAGCAGGTCATCGAGATCCCCGGCGAAACCTTCTCGACGGATGCGTGGCAGGAATGGTACGCGGACAAGACGCGCGGGCGCTGCGTGAACTCCGGTCGATACGACGGCTACGATTACACCGCCGCCACCGATGCCATTGCCGCGGACCTCAAGGCCAAGGGCCTTGGCGACAAGCAGGTGATGTGGCGCCTGCGCGACTGGGGCATTTCGCGCCAGCGTTACTGGGGTTGCCCGATACCTATTATTTATTGCGACCGCTGCGGTGATGTCCCGGTGCCCGACAAGGACCTGCCGGTGGTGCTGCCGGAGGACTGCGTGCCCGACGGCAGCGGCAACCCGCTCAACAAACGCGCGGATTTTATAAACTGTTCCTGTCCCAGGTGCGGCCAGCCGGCGCGGCGCGAGACCGACACCATGGACACCTTCGTGGATTCGTCCTGGTATTACGCGCGCTACTGCTGCGCGGACAACGCGACCGCGATGGTGGACGCGCGCGTGAAATACTGGATGCCGGTGGATCAGTACATCGGCGGCATCGAGCACGCGATCCTGCACCTGCTGTACTCGCGCTTCTGGTGGAAGGTAATGCGCGATACCGGGCTGGTGCGGGGTGACGAGCCGTTCACGCGCCTGTTGACCCAGGGCATGGTGCTGAATGAAATCTTCTTCCGCAAGCCCGCTAGCGGACGCGTGGTTTACTACAACCCCGCTGACGTCGAGATAAAACTCGACGACAAGGGCGTACGCACCGGCGCGGTACTGAAGAGCGACGGTCAGCCGGTCGAGTCGAGCGGCATCGGCACCATGTCGAAGTCGAAAAACAACGGCGTGGACCCGCAGTCGCTGATCGACCGGTACGGCGCGGACACCGCGCGCCTGTTTATCATGTTCGCCGCCCCGCCGGAGATGTCGCTCGAATGGTCGGACGAAGGCGTGGCCGGCGCGAACCGCTTCCTGCGCCGTCTCTGGAAACTGGTCGCCGAGCACGTGAGCGCCGGTGTTCCGGCCAGGGCCGATTTTTCCAGTCTTCCGCCGGCCCTGCGCGACTTGCGGCGACAGTCGCACCAGACGCTCGCCAAGGTAACCGATGACATCGGCCGGCGGCGCACGTTCAACACGGTCGTGGCCTCGGTCATGGAGTTGTCAAACGCGTTGTCCCGGCACGGTGACGCTTCGGAACAGGCGCGGGCGGTGCGCCACGAGGCGCTCGAATTCATCACGCTTGCACTCGCGCCGATCGTGCCGCACATTACCCATGCGTTGTGGATGGCGTTGGGGCACCGGGAGGCGGTGGTGGATGCGCGCTGGCCGCAGGCGGACCCCGCCGCGCTGAAACAGGACAGCTTGGAAATCGTGGTGCAGGTGAACGGCAAGCTGCGCGGACGGGTCGCGGTTCCCGTGGACGCGAAGGACGACGAAGTGCGCGGGATCGCGCTGGCGGACGAGGGCGTGGCGCGCCATGTCGGCGGCAAGGCGGTGAAGAAGGTGATCGTGGTGCCGGGCAAGCTCGTGAACATCGTGGTGACGGGTTAATGAAAATTCCGCATTCCGCATTCCGCATTCCGCATTGGCGAGCGGTATTCGTCACACTGTTCCTGTTTGCATGCCTGCCGCTCGCAAGCTGCGGTTTCCATCTGCGTGGAACCGGCAAGGTCGAGTTCCCGCCCATGCTTTCCACACTGCGGGTCATGGTGGAGAACAATCAGCAACAGAACGACCCGCTGCTCGTGGCGATGAAAAACGCCCTGCGCACGCAGACGGACGTGCAGATCGAGGATACCGGCGATGCGCCGCTGCTGGTCCTTTATGGCGAACGTTCCGACAGCCAGGTGTTGTCCGTGAGTTCTACCGGCAAGGCGGATGAATACCTGCTGAAGTATGAAGTAAGTTTCCGGCTGACCGGCAAGGAGGGCAAGGCGCTGGCGGAATCCCAGACGGTCAGGGTGCAGCGCGATCATGCCTTCGATCGTCTGAATGTGCTCGCCAAGGAAAGGGAAGAGCAGGAACTGCGGCGCGAGATGCGGCGTGACGCGGTGCAGCAAATTCTGCGGCGCTTGTCGCGCATCACGCCAACGGACAGCCATGCAGATCAGCGCTGATCAACTGCCAAGCCACCTCAAGCGCGGACTCGCGCCGATTTATTTTGTGTACGGCGAAGAACAGCTGCTCGTGGAGGAATGCACCCGCGCGGTCCGCGACGCGGCGCATGCCGCCGGATACCTCGAGCGTCAGGTGCTGACGGTGGAAAGCGGTTTTGACTGGAACGGACTTTTCAACTCCACCCAATCGTTGTCGCTCTTTTCCGAACGCAGGCTGATAGAACTGCGACTGCCCTCCGGAAAACCGGGCGAAGCCGGGTCCAAGATACTCATGGAGATCGCGGCGCGGCCGCCCGCCGATACCGTGTTTGTCGTGAGCGGCGGCAAGCTCGACAGGCAGACGCGCGAAACCAAATGGGTCAAGGCGCTGGAGAGCGCCGGCGTGGTCATCGCCGTTTATCCGCCGGAGGCGGCGCAATGGCCGGCGTGGATACGCCGGCGCATGGAGATGAAAGGCCTCCGGCCCGGCCCGGGTGTGGTCGATCTGTTGGCGCACCTGATGGAGGGAAATCTGCTCGCTTGCGCGCAGGAAATCGACAAACTGGCCATGCTGTTTGGCGCGGCTGACGTGGGTCTGGATGACATCGAAGGGAATCTCAGCGACAATGCCCGTTACAATGTTTTTGCGCTGGCCGATGCCAGCCTGCGCGGCGACCCGGTAGCGGTCGCGCGGATTCTCGCCAGCCTGCGCGGCGAAGGCGTCGAGCCGATCCTGATTCTGTGGGCGCTGGCGCGCGAGGCGCGTGAACTTTCGCAGATGGCGGCGATGGTGGCGGCCGGACAGCCCGTGATGCGGGTACTCGATACGCGCCGGGTATGGGCCAAGCGCAAGCCGCTGATGAGCGCCGCGCTAAAGCGCCTGTCGCCCGAGGCCGCGCAGGACTTGTTGCGCCGCGCCGCGCGCACCGATCGTATTCTGAAAGGTCGCGGCGCGGGTGATGTGTGGCAGGAATTGCAGTGCCTGGCGCTGGGCATGAGCGGAGTGAAGTCAGGCACATGTATATAACAGGATGAAATAGACAGGATTAACAGGATTTTTCAGGATTTACAGGATTAAGGATTTTTTTAAGGACAAAAAATCCTGTTAATCCTCTTTTTAATCCTGTTAATCCTGTCTAATTTTTCTTTTGCTATGGTTCCAAGTTGTAACGATGACAGGTAGGGACGTATGAAGACAGCATCCCAACAGGCAAGCGGCACGGATATCAAGCGCTACATGCGCGAGGTCGGGCAGCGCGCGCGCGTTGCCGCGCGCGCCATGTCGCGCGCCGAAACCGCGGCGAAAGACGGCGCCTTGACGGCGATGGCGGCTGAAATCGAACGCCAGGCCGAGGCCTTGATCGCGGCGAACCGGAAAGACCTTGAGGCGGGCAAGGCCCAGGGACTCGATTCCGCCATGCTCGACCGGCTCGAGCTCAATGCCGCGCGCATCAA
>JBBTKS010000017.1:0-3412 GCA_038058885.1 Pseudomonadota bacterium | reverse complement strand
CGGTACAGCGGCGGCATGGCGACGCACACGCGGCCATCCGCCACCAGCGGCCGGAAGTGGCGTACGAACAGCGCGCACAGCAGTGTCGCGATGTGCGCGCCGTCGGAATCGGCGTCAGCGAGAATGCACACCTTGCCGTAACGCAGACCTTCGAGATTGCTCGAGCCCGGATCGACGCCGAGCGCGACCGCGATATCGTGCACTTCCTGTGAGCCGAGCACCTCGGCGGATTCCACTTCCCAGGTGTTCAGAATCTTGCCGCGCAGCGGCATGATCGCCTGAAAATCGCGGTCGCGCGCCTGCTTGGCGGAGCCGCCGGCGGAGTCGCCTTCCACCAGAAACAGCTCGGTGCGCGACAGGTCCTGGGCGACGCAATCCGCGAGCTTGCCGGGCAGCGCCGGGCCGCTGCCAATTTTCTTGCGCGCGACCTTTTTATCGGCGCGTTGCCGTTCCTGCGCCGATTCGATGGCGAGCGCCGCAATCTTCTCGGCGTCGGCCACGTGCTGGTTGAGCCACAGGCTGAAGGTATCCTTGACCACGCCTTGCACGAAACCCGCGGCCTCGCGCGAAGTAAGCCGCTCCTTGGTCTGCCCCGAAAACTGCGGATCGCGCATCTTGAGCGAGAACACGTAGCTCGACTTGCCCCAGATGTCCTCGGGCGCGAGCTTCACACCGCGCGGCAGCAGGTCGCGGAACTCGCAGAATTCGCGCATGGCGTCGGTGAGCCCGGCGCGGAAGCCGTTTATATGCGTGCCGTCCTGCGTGGTCGGGATGAGGTTAACGTAACTTTCCATGATCGGTTCGCCGCCCGCCGGCAACCACACAATCGCCCAGTCCACCTCGCCATCGTCGCCCTTGTGATGACCGACGAAGGGCTCGGCGGGAAGATATTCCCAACCCTCGATCTGGGTCTTGAGGTAATCCGTGAGGCCGTCCTCGTAATGCCACTCCTCGTTGTCTTTGGCGTCGGCTTCGTTCGTGAAGCTGATGTACAGGTCCGGACACAGCACCGCCTTGGCGCGCAGCACATGCTTCAGGCGCGGGACATGGAACTTCACCGTGTCGAAGAACTGGGCATCGGGCCAGAAGCGGATGATGCTGCCGGTGACATCTTTTTGCGCCTTGCCGACCGCCTTCAATTCCGAAGTCTTCTGCCCGTCGGCGTAAGACATGCGGTATTCCTTGCCGTCGCGCCGCACCGTGACCTCGAGCTTGTGCGACAGCGCATTGACCACGGACACGCCCACGCCGTGCAGGCCGCCAGAGTAGGTGTAATTCTTGTTCGAGAACTTGCCACCCGCATGCAGGCGCGTGAGGATCACCTCGACGCCCGAGACGCCCTCCTCCTTGTGCTTGTCCACCGGCATGCCGCGGCCGTTGTCCGCGACCGAGACCGAACCGTCGGTGTGCAAGGTAACGTCTATTGCACTGCAATGGCCGGCGATGGCCTCGTCCACGCTGTTGTCGACAACTTCCTGGACGAGATGATTCGGGCGGTCGGTCTGGGTGTACATGCCCGGACGGCGACGCACCGGCTCGAGGCCGGTCAGAACTTCAATGGCGGAGGAATCGTAGACGGCGCTCATGAGTGGCGGATCGATAACGGTGGAAAATTATCAGGGCTGGTTTTTTAACAGGCGCCGGAGATCTTCCGGGGCGCGCGCGGAATTGTTTTCATCGCAAACATAATGCCGGTATATATTATCGCGGAAAGCGTTAATCTCCGATCGTGGGACTATCTGCCACTGGGCATTCGCCACCGGCGACCATGTGTGCTGCGAAGTGCCGATGGCGTAGGTCTTGTATTGCCGCGTTTCGCAACGGTATCCGTCGTAGAAAACACTGCGCGCTCCGGAAGGGCTTTCCGCGATGAGCGAGAACCGTGCGACGCGGTCCGGCGCACGCGAAATAGATTTGTCTTCAATATAAATCTTCAGCGTATCGAAGTTATTCATCGGCACTAGGAGCAAATTGCGATCATCCGGATAAGGCGGGAGCATGATCGCGCTCTCTTCCCATTTCTCAGCATATTTTTCGTCAAAGGGGAATTCGCTCGGCTCGTCTCCATAGATGTCTTTCTTGGCGAGCGCGGGATGGACCACCATGGCGAACGCCAGGGGCAACAGCAGAAGGCTGATGGCAAATCGGCGGCATCCGATCCGTAAAGCTGAAATCCGGGTGGTCCCTCGCATCGGGCGCGCAGTATACAGCAGATGCGCGCGATGCACGAGATGCACGATCAGCCGCGAACGGCTGATCGTGCATGCGAATGACGCAATTCAGTTCGACAAATCCTGTGCCAGGGAATCGCGCGTGGCCGGCGGGATCGGATCGGTCTGGTGGGTATAGGCCGGATGATCGATACCCATGGCGATCGCCGCGCCCTGCTTGACGGCCGTGACCATCTCGGGGGTCAGATCGAAACGCATGAAATGCACGGCGGAGGTTTTTTCCTCATCTTCGCGTTCCAGGTCCTCGTCCACATGCGGGCGTACCGGTTCGAAACCCGCGACCCGGACCCACACCCGGTTTTCGACGCCTTTCAGACGCTTCAGGGCCTCGCGGCGCTCGTCCACCTCCGGAAACTCGACCATGAACGTCGCCTTCCAGTTGCTGCCGTCCGGGATGAGCGGGTTGTAGGCGGCGAGCTCGTCGTTGATGCCCTCGGCCTCGAAAATACGCTCGATGCGCAGCATCTCCTGAATCTGGTACTGCATGGTCATCCGGTCCTCGAAATAGAGCGTGGCGTTCGGGCCGATGGCGACCTGGCGGTGCTGCTTGTGCGCCATGACCTCGGCGCGCATCCGGGGGCGCAGCTCAGCGTATTTCTCGAGCGGATAGAGGTCGTCGCGCGTCAGCTTTTTCATGGGATTTTTCTCGTTCACGGAAACTTGTGGGTTCATGCATGCCTCCTCGACTCAGACATCGTAGGCCAGCCGCAGCAGCGACATCGGATGTTCCGGCTTTTTACCCGTCTGCAGCCCGTTTTCGATCTGATGTCCGGCCATCGGACAATCGCTCGAATAATGATCGGGGTTCGCCTGTTGCACGCGATTCACCACGGGGCGGCATATTTTCATCGAGGCATCGTGAAACTCGCTCTTTACCGCATAGGTACCATCGTGGCCGGAACAGCGTTCGATAGTCTCGATCTTGGTGCCGCTGACGAGGTTCAGTAACTCGCGAGTTTTCAGGCCGATGTTCTGCACGCGCAGATGGCAGGGCACATGATAGGCAACGGTGCCAAGTTCTTTCTTAAAATCGGTCTTCAGCCTGCCTTCCTTGTGGCGCAACATGAGGTATTCGAAGGGGTCGAAGATCGCCCGCTTGACCTTGGCGACATCGGGATCGTCGGGAAACATGAGCGGCAGCTCCTGCTTGAACATGAGCGCGCACGACGGCACCGGCGCGA
>JBBTKS010000016.1:0-7081 GCA_038058885.1 Pseudomonadota bacterium | reverse complement strand
GCGGAATGGTCTGGACATGGTCTCCCCTTGGTTAAAGCAATGATTGAAATTCGCTATACATGTTCAGCTTGATCCGTGCTTCACGCCCGACCGCTGTTGCGGTTTTTATCAGGCTGATTCGAAACGTCCACCCGCCGGTGCGGTTTCGTCGGCAGGTAGCGGCCCGGGAAAAGCACTTCCAGCGGAATGCCGGTGATATCGGAAACGCGTTTTTCGACGCGGGCGCTGATGTATTTGCGCGTCAGCACTTGTTGCACGGATTGCGGTCCGAACAGACCCAGCTCTTCGGCCACCCGGGTGAGGGTGTAGCCCTTCTTGGCGAGCGCGTATTTCATATCCAGATAATCCATTCTTGTTCTTCCTTGTGTTAGGATTTAGCTGAAGTTATTCAGCATTACCTTTTCATGTCCGTTTCAAGAAAGCATGGTGCAAAAAATTACACCTGTCAATACGGGTAGTGTAAAAAGTTCATCACCGGGACGTCTGAAGGAAGAGCGCACACGGCTCGGCCTGAGCCAGTCGGCACTGGCCGAGTCGCTGGGGGTGACCAAATGGACGGTGATCAACTACGAGCGCCCGGGCGGCCGCGGCACGCCGATCCCGGCGGACCTGCTTTCCGCCTGCGCCCGGTTGGGCATGGACGTGCAGTACATCCTCACCGGCGTGCCTTCCAGCAACATGAACCGGGTGGCGGAGGAGGCCGGGGCCTACCGGGTGGAGCGCAAGGGGCCCGCCGCGCTGTCGAAGGAAGAGCAAAGACTGCTGGAAAAATACCGCCGTCTCAAGCCGCAACAGCGCACGCACGCGCAGGCGATCGTTTCCACCCTGGTTTCGACGGAGGGGGCGGGGAAAAGAAAACCGGCGCGGCGGAAACCGCGCGCAAAACGCTGAGACGGAAGGGCGGCCTCGCTTACTTCAGGTAATCGTTTTTCAGGTTCACGTAATGCCCGGCCGAGTACTCGAACCAGGCCTTTTCTTCCGCGGTCAGCTCGCGCACGCGCTTCGCCGGGCGGCCCATCCACAGATAACCGCCTTCGAGTTCCTTGCCCTCGGTGACCAGGCTGCCGGCGCCGAGGAAGGCACCGGCGCGCAGGATCGCGCCGTCGAGGATGGCGGAACCCATGCCGATGAGGCAACGCGACTCGACGGTGCAGCCGTGAATGATGCACTGATGGCCGATGGTGACATCGTCGCCGACCACCACCGCCCAGCCTCCCGGCACGCCCTCGTAATCATGCGTGCCGTGGAGGATGCTGCCGTCCTGGATGTTGGTGCGCGCGCCGATGCGGATGACATTCACGTCGCCGCGCACCGAGCACATGGGCCAGATGGACGTGTCCTCGCCGACGACGACATCGCCGATGACGGTCGCGGCCGCGTCGATGTAAACCCGGGGCCCGATCGTGGGCAGGATGTTCTTGTAGGGACGGATGGCCATGGCCGCGATTATAGAAAAAAACCAGCGCGCTATGCCATCCACGCCAGCGGCGGTTCGTCGAGCGCCGCGGCCTGCTGTTTGAGCGTCAACACCTGTTCTTCCCAGTAACGTCGCGTATTGAACCAGGGAAAGTTGCGCGGGAACGCGGGGTCGTCCCAGCGCTCCGCGAGCCAGGCCATGTAGCGCAGCATCCGCAGCGTGCGCAGCGGTTCGATCAGGCGCAGCTCGGCGGCGTTGAATTCCATGAACGGCGTGTAGCCGGACAGCACGTCGGCCAGCTGGATTTGCATTTCCTCGCGCTCGCCGGAGAGCAGCATCCACAAATCCTGAACCGCCGGGCCCGTGAGGCAGTCGTCAAAATCCACCAGATGCGGGCCGGTATCGGTCCAGAGAATATTGCCGAGGTGGCAGTCGCCATGCAGGCGTATCCATGCGGCATCGTCGGCGGCGCGAAACGCGGCTTCGATGGGCGGGAAAAGATAAGCCGTGATGGCAAAGAACGACTCGCGCAATTCCTCCGGCACGATATCGTGCTGTTTCAGATAGCGCACCGACCGGTGGCCGAATTCCTCGATGCCGAGGCGCGCCCGGTGGCGGAACGGCTCGGCCGCGCCCAGCCGGTGCAGCCGGCCGAGATAGCGCCCGAGCAGGGCACGCTCCTCGCGTGAGTTCAATTCCGGCGCGCGTCCCGGCTGCCACGGAAAGACGGCAAAACGAAAACCGCCGTAAAGATTGAGCGTCGCACCATCGTGGCGCGCCAGCGGTGCCACGGCGGGGATTTCGTGTTCGGCCAGTTGCTGCGCGAAGTTATGTTCTTCGAGGATGGTGGCCTCGTCCCAGCGGCCGGGGCGGTAGAACTTGGCCACGCAGGGTCCGCCGTCCTCGGTATCAACACGGTAGACACGGTTTTCGTAGCTGTTGAGCGCGAGCAGTCCCCCGGTACAGCGCATGCCATAGGTTTCCACGGCCTCGAGGATGATCTCGGGCGTAAGCGCGTCGTACGGATGGGATTGAGAGTTGGGGGCGGTCATCAGAGCGGCACGTTATAATAGTTCTACATGGAAAACACCTCTCTGGCTGCCAACCCCCTGCTCGATCTCACGCAACCGCCCCGTTTCGGCGCCATTCTGCCGGAGCACGTCGGCCCGGCGCTGGAGCAGGTACTGGCGGAAAACCGCCGTGCGCTGGAAAACCTGCTCGCGGCTGGGGTTCTCCGCACCTGGGACAGCTTCGCCCAGCCGATCGAGGATATGCGGGAGCGGCTCGTGCGCATGTGGTCGCCGGTGTCGCACCTGCACGCGGTCATGGACAGCGAGCCGCTGCGCGCGGCGTACAACGCCGGTCTGCCGAAGATCACCGACTATTTCACGGAACTGGCGCAGGACGAGCGGCTTTACGCCGGTTACAAGTCCATCGCCGCGAACCCGGAATTTTCAAAACTGACCCAGGCGCAAAAAAAGATCATCGAGAATACCCTGCGCGATTTTCGTCTCGCCGGCGCGGAACTGCCGCCGATGGAAAAGGCGCGCTTCAAGCAGTTGCAGCAGGAGATTGCGGCGCTGCACAGCAAGTTCACGGAAAACGTGCTCGACGCCACCCAGGCCTGGGACTTGCGTCTCAGCGACGAAAAGGATCTGGCCGGTTTGCCCGAGACCGCGCGCGCCATGGCCAGGCAGGGCGCGCAGGAAAAAAATCTGGAAGGATGGCGCTTTACGCTCGAGGGGCCGTCGTATATCGGCTTCATGACTTATGCCGATAACCGCGAACGGCGGAGGCAAATGTATGAGGCCTTTACCACGCGTGCGAGCGACCAGGGGCCGACGGCCGGGAAATGGGACAACGGCGAGTTGATCGTGCGCCTCCTGAAGCTGCGCCGCGAGTCGGCGCAGTTGCTCGGGTTTGCGAACTACGCTGAATACGCATTGCAAACGCGCATGGCCAAGACCGTCCCCGAGGTGATGGATTTTCTGAATGACTTCACGGCGCGCGCCAGGCCCGCGGCGCGGAAGGATTTCGATGAGCTCAAATGCTTCGCCCGCGAGACGCATGGCGTGGAACAGCTTGAGGTTTGGGACATCGCGTACTACTCCGAGAAGCTCCAGCAAGCCAAGTACTATTTCTCGCAGGAAGACGTCCGCCCGTATTTTCCGGAAACCCGGGTCGTGCCCGGTGTATTTGAGGTGGTCGGGCGGCTGTATGGCCTGAAGATTACCGAAGTCAAAGGCGTCGAGGTGTGGCACCCGGATGTGCGCTTCTACGAAATCCGCGACAGTGCGGGCGAGGTGCGCGGGCGGTTCTACATGGACCTGTATGCGCGGGCCAACAAGCGCGGTGGCGCCTGGATGGACGAGTGCATCAATCGCAAGCGCACCGCCGCCGGCGTGCAGGTGCCGGTGGCCTATCTCGTGTGCAATTTCTCGCCGCCGGTCGAAGGCCGCCCGGCGCTGTTTACGCACGACGAAGTCACTACGCTGTTTCATGAATTCGGCCACGGCCTGCATCACATGCTCACCCGGGTGGACTACGTGGGCGTCGCCGGCATCAACGGCGTGGCTTGGGACGCCGTCGAACTGCCGAGCCAGTTCATGGAGAACTGGTGCTGGGAGCGCGAGGCGCTGGATCTCATCGCCGGACATTACCAGAGCGGCGCGAAGATTCCGGCCGATCTTTATGCCAAAATGATCGCCGCCAAAAACTTCCAATCGGGGATGCAATTCGTGCGGCAGCTGGAATTTTCCCTGTTCGACATGCGTCTCCACAGCGGCTACGACCCGGAGAGCGGAAAAAGCGTGCAGCAGGTATTGGATGAGGTGCGGTCGGAAGTGGCAGTGATGATTCCGCCCGCGTTCAACCGCTTCCAGAACGGTTTCTCGCACATTTTCGCCGGCGGCTACGCCGCCGGTTACTACAGTTACAAATGGGCCGAGGGGCTGTCGGCGGACGCCTTCAGCAAGTTCGAGGATCGCGGCGTGTTCGATCGTGCCACCGGTCTCGAATTCCTGCAGAATATTCTGGAGCAGGGCGGGTCGCGTGAACCGATGGAACTCTTCGTGCAGTTCCGCGGCCGCGCGCCGAAGATCGATGCGTTGTTGCGGCACTCCGGCTTGACGGTTTGAGGAAAAAACCATGACAGGAAGTCCACGCACTATATTGGCGCTGACCATGTTGGGCCTGTTCTCCGCTGCCCAGGCGGAAACCTTATATGTTGCCGAGCGGATGCGGATCGGGCTGCGCGCCGAAGCCACGGAAACTGGCGCGGTGGTGAAAACTGTCGAGACCGGTATGCCCCTGGAGGCGATCGAGCGGGTCGAGAATTTCGTGCACGTGCGCGATCCGCAGGGGACGACGGGTTGGGCAGAGTCGCGTTACCTTACCCCCGACGCCCCCGCCCGATTGCAGGTGGTCAAGCTTCAGGAAGATCTGGCCAGGAGCCGGTCTCAGGTGGCGGAGGTGCAGGCTCAGCTCAAGAAAGCCCAGACCGCCGCGTCTGAACAGGCGGCAACAATTAAATCACTTGAGCGGGAAGTCGTAGACAAGCCGGCCTTGCCGCCTCCGGCGACCCCGGCACCGGTAACGCCGCCGCCGGTCGGCAAAACATCGAAGGACGCCGGTTTCAGCTTCAGCTACCTGTGGCTGGGAATTTCCTTTGCTATGCTAGGGATTGGATTCGCCGCCGGTGTTAAATGGCTGCGCGAGTCCATACGCAAACGATCAGGCGGCATGTATTTGAGGATTTGACCCATGGGACGGATAAACCTGTTGTTTGTCACGGCGCTGATGGCGATCGGAATTCCCGCGGCGCAGGCAGATACCCTGTACAAATGGGTGGACAGCCAGGGACGTATTTCTTATCACGATCAGCCGCCGCCGGACGGTGCCGGCTATCGCGTCGAGGAGAAAGTGCTCGGCACCGGCAACAAGCGCAAGGAGGACGATACGCTTGCCAAGGTCGCTGAGAAATTTCCGGTTGTCCTCTATTCGGTTCCCGATTGCGGTTCCTGCGACCTCGCGCGCCTCTATCTGCAGAAGCGCAAGGTTCCGTTTATCGAGCAAAACCTGAATGCCGATCCGGAGCTGCAGCAGACTCTCAAGAAAAAAATTGGATCCTTGTCGGCACCCACGCTCATGATCGGTGACAAAGTCATGAAGGGTTACGTGGAATCCGTGCTGGAAGGAGAGTTGGACGGGGTTGGCTATCCGAAAATCGAGGCAGCTGAACCCTCCGCGAGTGAGAGCCAGGGAAATGATAAGGCCCCGGCTTCAGGCGATTCCGGCTACCGGCCCACCCGCCGTTACTAAGCCGGCCTGAAACCGAAGGCCGGATACTCTGTCCATGAAAATCGCGACATGCGATTTGTAGTCCATTCCCATGATGTTCCAAGTAATCCCAAGCTGATCACAACACCGCAGTAAACACCTTTGTTTAAGGCATTTTCGCGTCCAAAGATGTTGCAGACTATCCAAGGGCAGCGCACACTAGCTGTGTCCATGGCTGTGTCCATGGAAGGTTTTTGTCTTAATTTCTTGGGAAAGCTAAAGGGGATTTTCCATGGGCGCACTGACAGACACAAAGCTTCGCAATCTCAAACCGCGTGAGAAGGCGTATCAGGTTGCAGACAGCAACGGGTTGGTGATCGAAGTGCGGCCAGTCGGTCACAAGGCATGGCTGTACCGCTACCGGCTCTACGGCAAGCAAGAAAAAATATCTCTAGGCAGTTACCCCGCACTTAGCCTTGCAGAAGCCCGTGAGGCGCATCTGGATGCCCGCAAGTTGGTTATGGTGGGCAAGTCACCTGCCCATGCCAAGCAAACAGAAAAGCGGCGACTGTCTGATGATCTGCAAATCGTGCGCGGACTTGCCAAGGCGTACATAACGGACCATCTGGCGGGGCTTGCCTCTGCCAAAAATGCAACCGCATGGATCGAGAATCACATCCTGCCCGACATGGGCGGTAAGTTTTTGCATGAAGTCACGCCTGCGGATTGCATCGCCATTGTGGAGCGCATCAAGCGCAAGGGCGCCCCTGCCGTGGCCCGCAAGGTGTTGGAACAATTGCGCGGGATTTTTGGTTATGCCGTGGACCGCCACTTGCTGACGTTGAATCCTGCGGCCCAGGTACGCGCCGCAAAGATTATCGGCTCTAAAGGTTCGCGGGAACGTGTGCTGAATGTGGCTGAAATCAAGCGGTTTTTTGATGCTGCTGATAACTTTGCCACTTCACCGAGCAACCGTATTGCCTTTAAGCTGATATTGCTGACGCTGTGCCGCAAGGGGGAGTTGGTCAAGACCGCATGGGAGCATGTGGACCTTGAGCAGGGCGAGTGGCGAATCCCTGCCGCAAACGCCAAGAACCGAAACGGGCATATTGTTTACCTGTCACAGCAGGCAATCAGTCTTTTCCGTGAACTGCGGAAGCTGGCCGGAACTAGCCCGTGGGTACTGCCGGGGCAGGACCCCATGAAGCCCATCACGCACACAACGCTGAATCAGGTGTTGTACGTCGCACGGAGCCAGGGCGAAAAACAGACTTGGCTAAAGGACATACACATTCACGACATGCGCCGCACGGCCTCCACTCATTTGCATGAAGCGGGCTTTTCGTCTGACGTGATCGAGAAGGCACTGAATCACACCATTGAAGG
>JBBTKS010000015.1:0-2748 GCA_038058885.1 Pseudomonadota bacterium | reverse complement strand
ACAGAACGTGATAGCCGTGTTCCGCGGGCGCGTGGTGTTCGCCGACTGGCTGCGCGGCTTTGGGCTACTCTTGATTCTGGACCACGGAGATGGCTATATGACGCTGTACGGCCACAATCAAAGCCTGCACAGGGGGGTCGGTGACCGGGTCGAGACGGGAGAAACCATCGCCAGTCTGGGCAACACCGGCGACGTGGCGCAGCCAGGCCTGTATTTTGAGATTCGTCAGAACGGAGATCCGCGCGATCCGCTGATCTGGTGTAAAGCACGATAACGATTCGATTTTATTTTCACCCGCCGGCATGGCGGAGCAGTCCATCAAACGGAGCATCATTAATGAAACTTGCAACACGTTATATTCTGGTCCTGTTTCTCGGGATGTTCGTCGGCGCGGCGATCATCCTCGATATGGGTGTGCTGGCCGAACGCGACGAACCCAAGGAGGCTCTGGCACCGCTGCCGCTCAACGAGTTGCGCAGCTTCACCGAGGTATTCAGCCGCATCAAGTCCGATTACGTCGAGCCGGTCGAGGACAAGAAACTCCTCGAAGACGCCGTGCAGGGCATGCTCGCCGGGCTCGATCCGCATTCCGCCTATCTCGATGCCCAGAGCTTCAAGGACATGCGCGTGGAAACCGAGGGCCAGTTCGGCGGCCTCGGCATCGAAGTCACGATGGAAAACGGCTTCGTCAAGGTCGTCTCGCCGATCGAGGACACGCCCGCCGCGCGCGCCGGCGTGAAGCCCGGCGATCTCATCATCCGGCTCGACGACAAGGCCGTGAAGGGTCTCACCCTCACCGAGGCCGTGCGCGCCATGCGCGGCAAACCCGGCAGCGACATCACGCTCACCATCGTGCGCGAAGGCGCGACCAAGCCGCTCAAGATCACGCTCACGCGCGCGGTCATCAAGATCCAGAGCGTGAAGAGCCGGATGCTGGAGTCGGGTTTCGGTTACGTGCGCGTCACCCAGTTCCAGGCCGGGACCGACAAGGGACTGGCGGAAGCCCTCAAGAAACTGGAGACGGAAAACAAAGGCACGCTCCGGGGGATGATTCTCGATTTGCGCAACAATCCCGGCGGCGTACTCAACTCGGCGGTGGGAGTCAGCGACGCATTCATCGACAAGGGCCTCATCGTCTACACCGAGGGCCGCGTGGCGGATTCCAAGATGAAACTGTCCGCCACCCCGGGCGACCTGTTGAACGGCGCGCCGATGGTGGTGCTGATCAACGGCGGCTCGGCCTCGGCGTCGGAAATCGTCGCCGGCGCGCTCCAGGATCACAAACGTGCCGTCATCATGGGCACGAAGAGTTTCGGCAAAGGTTCGGTGCAGACCATCATCCCGGTCAGCAACGGCGCGGCGCTCAAGATCACCACGGCGCGCTATTACACGCCAAGCGGGCGCTCGATCCAGGCCTCCGGCATCGTGCCGGACATCGTGACGGAAGAGGCCAGGATCACCAAAAGCGAAGCCGGCGACCGCTTGCGGGAAGCGGACCTCGCGCGCCACCTGGAAAATGGCGATGAAATCGCCAAGCCGAAAGAAGAGCCGAAGAAGGAAGACAAGAAAGACGACAAGAAGAAAGACGAGACCGGCAAGCCCGCGGTCGAGGACTATCAGCTGCAGGAAGCCTTGAACCTGCTCAAGGGCATCAGCTTCTTCAAGGATCAAGGTAAATAAAGGCGGGGGCAGAATGGCGACCGTACAGATTCCTCTGGCGCAGGGCGTCGAGGAACTGGGCGGTCACATCATTGATCTTAGGCACATCTCGTGGCCGCGATGAATCGCGCCCCTACATTTATTTTATTTAAAACCGAAGCGCGTGCCGAAGAGAATCCGGCTGCGTTCGAGGCTGTATGGGTCCAGGTTCGTGGTGGAGCTTCCCAAACCGTAACTCGCTTCGGCCTGGAGACTGAAACTGCGCTGCACCTGCCACTTCCAGCCCGCCGACAGCAAGGAACGGTCACCGCTGCGCGGGGAGACGAACGATGGCTCGTCGGCCGTGTCATACAGACTCTTCTGCATCTTGAACGACACGTAAGGCGTGTGCGACTGGAACAGCGTCAGACTGCCGCCGACGGTGAAACCATAGTAGCGGCGCCCGAGATGCCGGTAGATTTCTTCGCGCGCCACTTCATCGCCGAGAAAAACGCTGCCGGTGATGCTCGGTTTCACGGTACTCCGCAGGCGACTGGTCCAGGAAAACGCGGCGCGGGTATCCAGCGTATCCAGCGGTGACGGATTGACGGTCATGCCCTCGCCGTACTCGGCGGATATCGCAAAACTGTTCACGGTGTCCATATGATGCTGCCATCTCACCCCGAAGGCATTGACGCGGTTGCTGGATGACTCCTCAAAAGAGGAGTAGCGGGCGCGGTTGCCCGCGGTCTCGACTTCGCCATAAAAACTGACCGAGTTGGCACCGAATCCAGCCGCTCCGCTAACCGCCGAATTGGCATCCTCCGTTACGGCACGCTGGGACCGGTAAAGGTTGAGCCCGAACGAGCTGTATTCGGATGGATTGCGCAGTTGCACCTCGGGAACCCCCAAGGCGCCCACACCCGCGAAAGGGGCGTCATCGAACCAGGAAAGTTTTTCCGATGGAGCGGACAAAGCCGAACCCGTGCCGGCCAGCAGCACCGCGCCCGCGAGGAGGGTTTTTCTGACGACTTTCATGGCTATGCCGATCCGTTTACACCCGTAAATCATAGTTGAATTCTAGCATAACGGCCCGACGACCCGACATGC
>JBBTKS010000014.1:0-9208 GCA_038058885.1 Pseudomonadota bacterium | reverse complement strand
CCGTGGCTGGATATCAACCAGGAGCGGCACCACGCCTACGCCGGGTATGACGGCATGGTGGCCTTGGTGCGGGAAATCGACAAGGCGCTGTACAGCCCGATGTGGGAACAGGTGCGTAAACCGGCGCCGTGGGAATAGCACAATGGCAACCGTCATCACATCGCGCAAAGCCTGCACCGTCAACCCGCTCAAGATGAGCCAACCTATCGGCGCAGTCTTGGCTTTCCTCGGGCTCGACCAATGCATGCCGGCGCTGCATGGCTCGCAAGGCTGTACCGCTTTTGGCCTGGTGCTGTTCGTGCGCCATTTCCGCGAAAATATTCCGCTTCAGACCACCGCCATGAACGAGGCGACCACCATCCTCGGCGGCATGGACAACATCGAGCAGGCCATTCTCAACATCTGGAATCGGGCCAAGCCGCAAATCATCTGTATCGCCTCCACCGGCCTGACCGAAACCAAGGGCGACGACGTGGACGGCTATATCAAGCTCATTCGCCAGAAGCATCCGGAGCTGGCCGATCTGGCCATCGTCTATGTTTCCACCCCGGACTACAAAGACGCGTTCCAGGACGGCTGGTCGCGCGCGGTGACCCGGCTGGTGCAAGAGTTGGTGGAGCCGGGCAGCATGATTCCGCACCAGGTCAACGTGCTGGCCGGCAGTCATCTGACGCCCGGCGATATCGAGGAGATTCGCGAGACGGTCGAAGCGTTCGGCCTGGACCCCATCATCCTGCCCGACTTGTCCGGCTCGCTGGACGGTCATATCCCCGTGGAATTCATGCCCACCACCATGGGCGGGACCACGCTCGCCGATATCCGTCGTATGGGAGCTTCCCAATTCACCATTGCCATCGGCGAGCATATGCGGCCGGCGGCGCGGGCGCTGGAAGCAAAAGCCGACGTGATGTTCAAGGTGCTGGACCGGATCACCGGCCTGGAAGCCAGCGATCGCTTCATCGCGCTGCTGGCCGAGCTTTCCGGCAATCCGGTGCCGAAAAAATACCGCCGCCAGCGCGGCCAGTTGGTAGACGCGATGCTCGATGGCCATTTTTTCTTCGGTGGCAAAAAAATCGCCATCGGCGCCGAGCCAGATTTGTTGTGGAGCATCGGAAATTTGCTGGCGGAAATGGGCTGCGAGATCGGCGTCGCGGTGACCACCACGCACTCGCCGCTGCTGGAAAAAATGCCCGCCGCGGAAGTGCTGATCGGCGACCTGGAAGACATGGAACGGAGAGCGCCGGGCTGCGATCTGCTGATCACGCATTCGCACGGCCGGCAGATGGCGGAACGGTTGGAGATCCCTTTTCTGCGCATGGGCCTGCCGCTGTTCGACCGGCTCGGCGCCGGGCACCGGCTGTCGGTGGGTTATCGCGGCACGCGCGATCTGATTTTTGAAATCGGCAACCTGTTCATGGCCAACGCGCACGAGGCGAGCCCCGCGACATGGATGCCGCCGCAGGAAGAGTGCAATGCTTGTGCGCCGGCTACGGCTCATTAGCTCCCAATCCGTCCCCGGCGCCAGTGGCGCAGGAGACGGGGTCATCAACGGAGGTTCCATGAAAATTGCTTTTGCAACGCAAGATTTAAAACGGGTGGATGCCCATTTCGGGTGGGCGAAAAACATCGCCATCTACGAGGTTTCGCCCCAGGGCCATCACTTTGTCGAGGCCGTGCAGTTCGACGGCGATCTCAAGGAGGACGGCAACGAGGATAAGCTGGCGCCGAAGATTGAGGCTATCAAGGACTGCGCCATTCTGTACGTGGCGGCGATCGGCGGATCGGGCGCGGCGCGCGTGGTCGCCAATCAGATTCATCCGATCAAGGTGCAGGAGCCCGAGGACATCGGCCAAATCCTGGACAAGTTGCAAGGCGTTTTGAAGGGAACGCCGCCCCCCTGGCTGCGCAAGGTCATGCTCAAGGGGCAGGAAAGAAAATTAGATTTCGACGACGAGGTGGAACATGATTGAAGCAACTGCCGCAGCGCTGGCGCCCGTGGATGCGATGCAATCGCCGTTCGTGAAGGAACTGATCAAGCAGTGGCGCGCCCAGGACATGCACGGCGCATGGGAAGGGAAGAGCGATGCCGATCTGCTTGCGCCGTACATCATCACCAAAGAGCAGCGCCGTGAGATGCCCATCATCGGCGACCCCGATCCCGAGACACTGTGGCGGCTGGAGCTGTTCTACAACGCCGTGGGCCTCGCGATCGAGCGCGCCACCGGCGTCATGGTCTCGCCGATGATGAAAATGCACCACGAAGGCTTTGGCCGCATGGTCCTCATCGCCGGACGGTTGATCGTCGTGAACAAGCAGTTGCGCGACGTGCATCGCTTCGGCTTCGACAGCCTGGAAAAACTCGCCTTGGAAGGGGAGAAGCTGGTGACGGCGGGAATAGACATGATCGACAAGTTTCCCGAAGTGGCCAAATACGGCTGATGGAAAATTCCGGAGAAAATCGCATGGCGGAAGATAAGGAACAACTCAAGGCGCAAATCAAGAAGCTCAACGCGCAGGCGACCAACCTGAAGATGAATCTGCACGACCTGGCCGAAGACTTGCCCACCGGCTGGGAAAAAATCCCGGAAGTGGCCGAGCAGGCTTTCCAGGCCTACAAGAACCTGACGGAGGCGCGCACACGCCTCGCTGCGGCCGGCGGCTGAGCCATGGATTACGTCACGGTTACGCTTCAGCCGGGGCGCAGTTGGACGCCGCGCTTCGCGCAAAAGATCAATGACGAGAAGTGCATCGGTTGCGGCCGCTGCTTCCGCGTGTGCGGCCGCGACGTGCTGCAACTCGTCGGCATCGATGAGAACGGCGAGCGCCTGGCGCTCGCCGTCGGCGACAACGAAGACGACGACGGCGAATACGAGAAGAAGGTCATGACCATTGCCAATCCGGAGAACTGCATCGGCTGCGAGGCCTGTTCGCGCATCTGCCCGAAGAAGTGCTATACCCACGCACCGCTGCCCGCGGAGGCCGGGGGATGAACGCCGCCATGGGCGTGCCGGGTCAATATCAGCGGCTCATGGCCGGGGCCGTGGACCCGGCCGATGCCGTGACCCAAGCGCTTGGTGGCGTACTGGCACGCTTTCCGATTCTGGGCTTGGGCGCGCCGGCGCTCGACCGGCTGCTGCGCCGCTATTTCCCGCGTGCCACCGGGCTTGGCGCGGTCGCAAGCGGCGCGAACAGCGCGGGTTGTTTCTCCTTGCCGGCTGACGAGTTCGAAGATCTGCAAGCATTACTGATGGCGCACCGCAGTAACGACGACGAGGAGACACAGTGGCTCGCCTGCGCCGTCGCCACCGCTTGCCTGGGCGACAACCATCTATGGCAGGACATGGGACTGCCGGATCGCGATACGTTGTCGCTGTTGCTCAAGCGGCACTTCACGACGCTTTGTGACAGGAATACCGGCAACATGAAGTGGAAGAAGTTTTTCTACAAGCAGTTGTGCGAACAGGCCGAGGTGAATCTGTGCAAGGCGCCGAGCTGCAAGGTCTGCGCGGACTATGCGCTGTGCTTCGGGCCGGAAGTGGGCGGACCGTCAACGCGCTAGCATCATGCCCGGGCCCGGGTGCTTCGCGGAATCCGATAAATCCAGCCTACTTCAAGTAAAACTGCAGGCGTGTTCCGGAAACCTCGATCAGATCGCCGTTCTTGAGCCTCGTTCCTTGCTTCGGAATCGGCTTTCCGTTCAGCATCGGATACTCATCGTCGCCCGGGGTGAGCAAATAACCGTCGCCGATCTGGGCGATGGTCCCGGCGCGTTTGCCGGTGCGACCGAGGTTGGTGATCTTTTTCATCAGATCAATGCGTTTGCCGCTGTTCACGCCGCTCAGCACGAACAGGGCGCCGTGCCGCTCCACCTTGAGCGGCGGCGTATCCTTTTTCAGCGTTTCCACCGTGATGGCGGCCGCCTCGTTTACGACGGGTGGCGCGGGCTTGGGCGCGGGTCTGGGTTCCACGGGTTCGCGGGCGGCGGGACTGATGATGACGGTTTTGGCGAAATCCTCCGGCTCCCTGGCGCGCAGCGATTCGGTCAGATAAACCAGCGTATGTTTTCCGATAACGACGGCATCGCCGTTTTTCAGGTGATGCTTGGTGATTTTCTTGTTGTTGATGAACGTTCCGTTGGTGCTGCCCATGTCCTGGATGAACGAGTCCTCGCCCACGGTGAAGATGTTGGCGTGTTCGCCGCTGATGGCCAGGTTGTCGATCATGATTTCGCATCCCGGCTTGCGACCGATTTTCATGTCGCCCTGTTTCAGGTCGACGTGGTCGATGACCTCGTTGTTGAACTTGATGATGATCTTGGCCATTTTATTTCCCCGGTCCCGCTGTCGACGGAAAAAATTAACAGTAATTTATATCTTAAACCTGAGCACGCAGTTTCTGCAGAGTTTCCTGGTCGCGCGCGAAGCCGCGATTTGCGCGCACCAGGATCACCGAAATGTTGTCCGGCCCGCCGCGTTCGTTGGCGATGTCCACCATGCGGCGTGCCGCGGCTTCGAGATTGCGTCCATATTCGATGAGCATCATTTCGATGTCGCCGTCGGCCAGGACGTCGTTCAGGCCGTCCGAGCAGAGCAGATAGATGTCTTCGTCATTCAGCGTCTGTTCGCCGATGTCGGGCACCACGGAAGCATCCACGCCGAGGGCGCGCGTCACGAGGTTCTTGTTCACCGACAGCCGCGCTTCCTCGGCAGTCACCAGACCGCGACTGACCAGCTCCTGCACGACCGAATGGTCGAGGGTGACCTGCTCCAGCAGCCCGTCGCGAAAACGGTAGAGGCGCGAGTCACCCACGTGGCCGACCCACAGCTTCCCGCCATGAAAAACCGCGACGACCACGGTCGAGCCCATGCCCGCGTATTCCGGCTGCTGACGGGCGAGTTCGTAGATGGCGCGGTTGGCGAGCTGAATGGCATCGCCGATCATTTTGCTTTCGAAGCTGCCATTGCCGGTCGTGCCGGCCTCGGCCAGGGTGCCGAGGATATGGCGGGTAATTACGTCCACCGCCAGCTTGCTGGCTACTTCACCTGCCTGATGGCCGCCCATGCCGTCGGCAACCACCACCAGGCCCGCCTCGGGAATATGGGCGATGCAGTCCTCGTTCTTATTGCGCACCCGGCCGGGATCGGTCAGGCCGGCCATCTGCGGTTCATTCATGTGGTCGTTCCCCGGCGCTCCAGGTGAGGACGCAGACAATTCGAGGTATCTGACCGATGACAGCTGGGACGTTTGTGGAAATCATTACCGCGAGCATGGATACAACCCAATCCTTGTCTGTGTCGACCGCCGATTCTTGGCGCTGTAGTTTTTTCAAAGTATAGCGTCCTTCGCCTGAGTGCCCGGTGTCAGAGAGCCAGTAAAACGTGCCGGACTCAACCTAGAATATAGACCAGATAATGCATTTATTACTATGATTATCAAGGTATATATTATTTTCAGTCAGACCAGGAGATTTTCTAATATTCGGCGGTAAACGCGCGACAGGCGGCCCAGGTCATCCACCTCGATGCATTCATCGATCTGGTGGATGGTTCGGTTGAGAGGCCCGAGTTCGACCACCTGCGTCCCCGTAGGCGCGATAAAACGACCGTCCGAGGTTCCGCCAGACGTGGACGGGTTGGCTTCCACACCCAGCTCCTCCTGCACGGCCCGGCGCACGGAATTGATCAGCGCGGTGCCCCGGGTCAGGAATGGCTGCCCGGACAGGATCCACTGGGTCTGATGATTTACCCCGTGGCGCTGCAGGATTTCCTCGACCCGGTGGCGCAGATCGGCGTCGGTTACCGCGGTCGAGAAGCGGAAATTGAACACCACCTCGATCCGGCCCGGTATGACGTTCTCGGCACCGGTCCCGCCGTGGATATTCGAGACCTGGAAGCTGGTCGGGGGGAAATCGGCGTTGCCCTGATCCCATTCGGTCGCCGTCAGTTCCGCCAACGCTGGGGCCAGCCTGTGAATCGGGTTATTTGCCAGTTGCGGATAAGCAACGTGCCCTTGCTTGCCATGCACGAACATGCGGCCGGTCAGCGAGCCACGCCGGCCGATCTTGATGGTATCGCCCAAAGTCTGGACGCAGGACGGTTCACCGACGATGCAATGGTCGATTTTGATTCCGTGCTTGCCAAGCCACTCCATGACCTTGACCGTGCCATGGAGCGCGGGGCCTTCCTCATCGGAGGTGATGAGCAGGCCGATGGAACCCTTGTGCTGGGGATGTCTGGCCAGAAAGTCCTCAATGGCGGTGATAAACGCCGCCAGCGAGGATTTCATGTCGGCCGCGCCGCGGCCGTAGAGATGACCATCACGGACCTCGGGCTTGAAGGGGTCGCTCTTCCAGGCCTCGCGCGGGCCGGAGGGCACGACGTCGGTATGGCCGGCAAACACCACCAGCGGCTTGGCCGTGCCGCGAGTCGCCCATAAGTTGTCCACGTCGCCGAAGCGCAGCCGTTCGGACTTGAAGCCGAGCGGTGTGAGGCGCGCGATCATGAGTTCCTGGCAGCCTTCATCCCGCGGTGTCTGCGACGGCCGCTCGATCAACTGCTTGGCAAGCTCCAGCGTTTTATCAGACATTCTTTATAACTCGCTGAAAAAATATTGAAAAGTTTCGCAGCAATTTGAACGGTCAAATGTCGCGCAGCAATTCATTGATGCCGACCTTGGAGCGCGTCTTTTCGTCCACCTGCTTCACGATCACGGCGCAGTAGAGGCTGTACTTGCCATCCGAAGAGGGCAGGTTGCCGGAAACCACCACCGAGCCCTTGGGGATACGCCCGTAGCTGACCTCGCCGGTCAGGCGGTTATAGATTTTGGTGCTCTGGCCGATATAGACACCCATGGAGATCACCGAGCCTTCCTCCACGATAACGCCCTCGACTACCTCCGAGCGCGCGCCGATAAAGCAGTTGTCCTCGATAATGGTGGGCGCCGCCTGTACCGGCTCGAGCACGCCGCCGATGCCGACGCCGCCCGAGAGATGTACGTTTTTGCCGATCTGAGCGCAGGAGCCGACCGTGGCCCAGGTGTCCACCATGGTGCCTTCATCCACGTAACCGCCAATGTTCACGTACGAGGGCATGAGCACCACGCTCGGCGCGATATAGGCGCCCTTGCGTATCGCCGCCGGCGGCACCACGCGAAAGCCGCCCTCGCGGAAGTTCTTGGAGTTGTAGTCCGCGAACTTGGACGGCACCTTGTCGTAGTAGTTGGTGTAGCCGCCCTTGATAAAACTGTTGTCCTCGATGCGGAAATAGAGCAGCACCGCCTTTTTCAGCCATTCGTTCACGACCCATTTGCCGTTCTGCTTCTCGGCCACACGCGCCTTGCCGGTGTCCAGCAGGTTGATTGCCTCGTGCACCGCGTCCTTGACGTGGGTGTCCACGTTGCGCGGGGTGATCGCGCCGCGATGTTCGAAAGCCTCGTTGATGGTGGACTGTATGTCGCTCATGGATAGATTTCCTTGATTAGTCTGTATCTTAACTGAAACCCTTCATCTCATTTGGTAGGGTGTGCTGAGCGCGAGCGAAGCGCACCGATTAACCGACAGTACGGAACGCTTCTCTTTTTGCGCATCCTAAACTGAATCTGTAGGTTGGGTTGAGCGTCAGCGAAACCCAACACCCGTCGTTCAATGTGGTATTCGTTGGGTTTCGTTCCTCAACCCAACCTACGTTTATTTTAGCGATTCTACATAATTTCGGACGCGCTGTGCGGCCTCGATGCACTCGGCCAGCGGCGCTACCAGCGCCATGCGCACGCGGTTTTTGCCCGGATTGCCGGCCTCGGTCGCGCGCGACAGGTAGCTTCCCGGCAGCACCAGTACGTTTTCGCGCGCATACAGCTCGCGCGTGAAGGTCTCGTCGTCCTGCGGCAGTCGCGGCCAGAGGTAGAAGCCGGCCTCGGGTTTTTTCACGTCCAGCACCGGTTTCAGGATTTTCAGCACCGCGTCGAACTTGGCGCGGTACAGGTCGCGGTTGGTCCGCACATGCGCCTCGTCGTTCCACGCCGCTTGGCTGGCCGCCTGCGTCGGCGGCGGCAAGGCGCAGCCATGGTAGGTGCGGTACTGATGATACTGTTCCAGCACCGCGCCGTCGCCGGCGACAAAACCGGAACGCAGCCCCGGCAGGCTGGAGCGCTTCGACAGGCTGTGGAACACGAGGCAGTGTTGGTAATCCCGGATACCGAGTTCGTTCGCCACCTGCAGCAGCCCGAGCGGCGGTTTCGCCTCGTCGAAATAGATTTCGGAATAACATTCGTCCGAGGCGATGATGAAATTGTACTTGTGCGCCAGTTCGATCAGGCCGGCGAGATCGCCACGGGTCAGGACCGCTCCCGTCGGGTTGCCGGGGGAGCAGATGTAAACCAGCGGCACCTTCTGCCATATTTCCTCCGGCACTTGCGCGAAGTCCGCGCGGTAGCCGTTTTCCTCCACGGCGTTCATGAAATACGGCTTGGCGCCGGCCAGCAGCGCCGCACCTTCGTAGATCTGATAGAACGGATTCGGCATGACCACCGACGGCCGCTGCGAATTCACGCGCCGGTCGATGACGGCCTGCGCGATCGAAAACAGCGCCTCGCGCGTGCCGGCAACGGGCAATACATGCCGCTCGGGGTCGAGCGCGATCTTGTCGAGCTTGAACCGGTGCGTGGCCCAGGCGGAAATGCTATTGCGCAGTTCCGCCGCGCCCTTGGTCGTCGGGTAATTCGACAGCCCGGCGAGGTTGACCTTCAGGGCTTCCAAAACGAAGTCGGGTGCGGCATGCTGCGGCTCGCCCATGGACAGCCGGATCGGCGCCATGCCGGCGGGTGGAGTGAGGCCGTGGATGAGCTGGGCGAGCCGTTGGAAAGGATAGGGCTGTAAGCTCGCGAGCCGGGAATTCATGTTGTTCGGGTTTTAGGGAAAAAAGAATTATACGGGAAGCGCCTGATGCCATCCAACGACACGTCGCGTTTTTATCCGGTATTCGCCATGCTGATCGGCGCCAGCCTGTGGGGCGTGATCTGGTATCCCATGCGCCTGCTCGAGGGCGGCGGCCTGGGCGGCATCTGGCTTACGCTCACGCTCTACGGTGCGGCGCTGGTCGCGAGCCTGCCGCGCACCGCCAAGACCATCCCGGAATTCACCCGCCGCCCGGGGATGCTGGCGCTGCTGATGCTCGCCGCCGGCTGGACCAACATCGCCTTCGTCGAGGCGGTG
>JBBTKS010000013.1:0-16282 GCA_038058885.1 Pseudomonadota bacterium | reverse complement strand
CGCCTTGCCTCGTCGGCGCGCAGCGCGGCCGCGATGGAACAGCGGCGGCGACGCACGCCAGCAGCACCCGCATAGGGCAATTTCAGTGCAACCTGCAATCGCAAGGCGGTGTTCCCGATATGGCCGGTTCGAGCAACAGGCGGACGTTGCGGACCGGCGTTCAGATACAGGAAGGTTGGGCGGTCGGCAACCTCGGCGGTACCGCCACGAACGAAAACCTGAATGCGATCCACTGCACCTCGTCGTCGAACTGCTGGGGCGTGGCGGACAACGGTGTCGTGGTTTATTGGAACGGCTCCACGTGGACCCAGGACGCGTTCGTGGCGGCGGAAAATCTCAACGGCATTTCTTGCGCCGACGCCGCCAATTGCATCATCGTGGGCGATGCCGGCGCTGCTTCGCAGCGTCCTTACACCATAGAACGTGTGGGCGGCGGCGCGTGGAACGCGCAGGACAATAGTGCCCTCAACATAAATCAGCCCCTCAACGGCGTTTTCTGTTTTGCCGGCGGCACATGCTGGGCGGTGGGCGACCCGGACAACGCCGTCAACGAGCGGCCGCTGATTCTCTACTGGAACGGTGCCAACTGGACGCGTAACAATAGTAACCTCAACATCAATAGGGCCCTGAACGGTGTTACCTGTACGGCTACCAACAACTGCTGGGCGGTTGGTGATGCCGGCGTCGGCGCGACCGAGCGGCCGCTGATCCTCTACTGGGACAACCTCACCGCCACCTGGCAGCGGCGCAACAGCGGTCTCAACGTCAACCAGGACCTGAATGCCGTGCACTGCTTCGACGATAGTAGTTGCATGGCGGTCGGTAACAACGGCGTATCGTATTTCTGGAACGGGGCCAACTGGACGGCGCGCAACACCGGTACCGGCGAGAACCTGAACGGTGTGTGGTGCACGGCCGCCAACAGTTGCTTTGCCGTCGGTGATAACGGTACGTTGCTGCAATGGTCGGGTGGCGCGAACTGGGCTGCCGTGACTTCCGGCACCACCGAGAACCTCAATGCGATCCATTGCCCCAACGCGAGCGATTGTTTCGCCGTCGGCGACAACGGCACCGTGCTGCGCTGGAACGGCACGAGCTGGTCGAGCACCGTGACGCCCGCGCTGCTGCGCTGGAACGGCGTGACGTGGTCCGATGCCACGAGTCTGCTGGCCTCGGGTATCAACCGGGACCTGCGCGCCGTCACGGCGCTTTCCTACACCGACGGCTGGGTGGTCGGCGAGACCGGCGGCAACGCCGTCGCGCCGTGCCCGAACAACCGCGCGCGCATCGGTCGCTGGAACGGTTCAGGCTGGACGTGTGACGCCAGCTCGCCGAGCAACCGCAACCTCAACTCAGTGTCGGCGGTGTCGTACAACGATGCCTGGGCGGTGGGCGCGGGCGGCAGCATCGTGCGCTGGACCGGCGCGGCCTGGAGCGAGCAGAACGCGGCGCAGGCCATTACCGGTCGAGAACTGCACGCGGTGCACGCGCTCAGCGCCACGGAAGTCTGGGCGACTGGCCGGCAGGAGAACCAGGGCGGCCGGACTTGCTCTAGCCCACCGAACCCTTCGGCGGCCATCATCCTGCGCTGGAACGGCGCTTGGAGTTGCCAGAACACCGGCGCCGCGACTCGCCGCTACCGCGCGATGTTCATGTTTCCCGACGGTACAGATGCCGGCACGCAGCCCGACGACGGCTGGATCGTCGGCGATCGCGCCGGCGACAATTTTTCGATCTTCCGCTGGAACAACCCGGTCGCCAACCAGTGGAACAACCAGTCGTTTCTCGATGCCACCAACCGCGAGCGGCTGAACAGCGTGACCATGCTCGATACCGACGGCGACGGGCTCGGCGACGACGGCTGGGCGGTGGGCCGGCTTCGCAACAATAACCTGAACCTGACGATTCTGCGTTGGAACCACGCCTGCGCCGGTGGGGCGGCCACGGGTACCTGGACGGTGTGCTCCTTCGACCCCGGCGCGGCGCTACGCCAGCACCTCAATGCGGTTTCCTGTGTGCATGCCCGCGAATGCTGGGCGGTCGGCAACGGGGGTCTGATTCTGTACTGGGACGGCGCCAACTGGACGGTACATCCGCAGAGCGGGGGGTTGCCGGGGGCCATAACGACAGCAAATCTTAATGGAGTCGATCTTATCGGCGCGCGCGGGCAGCCTTCGGTCGCATGGCGCGAGAATTTCCCCTGACACCGTAAAATGCCTTGAAACTCCTTTGTTTTTTGTAATTTCACGCCGAGTCTTCTGCGGCAAATCGCATTGACAACAGCAGGTTATTGGCCGATTCTTAACTTAAACCTTAGAAAACACAGCAGCTTAGCGGAATATTGGGGTGTTTTGGCCGTGTTTTTGCATAGGAAAGGGAGTCTTTCGGAATAAGGAGAATTCCCCTGTTACCGTTTCTGAAAAAAAGGATGCTGCCCGGTCTCACCGGCGTGGGGCTGTTGTCGGACGGGGTCTGCGTGGTGCGCGTCGAGCGCACGACCGGTCGCGCGCCGTCCGTCACGCTGGTTGATTTCCGCCCCTGGGGCGACCAGGGGCAGGAGAAAGTGCTCGCGCGCGTGGCGGCCGATCACGATCTGACGCGTTCGCGCTGCACCACCATTCTCGATGCGAACGAATACACGCTGCTCCTGACCGAGGCGCCGGACGTGCCGCCCGACGAGCTGCGCGCCGCGATCCGCTGGCGCATCAAGGACCTGATCGATTTTCACATCAACGATGCGACGCTCGACGTCTTCGACCTTCCGGGCGAGAAAGCCGCGGGCCGGGCACGCTCGATGTACGCCGTGGCCGCGCGCAGTGCCGCCATCCAAAGGCGCGTGGACATGATGACCACCGCCGGCATCAATCTGGATGTCATCGATATTCCGGAGATGGCGCAGCGCAACCTTGCCTCGCTGCTGCCGGAAGACGCAAAAGGCATCGTCCTTCTATCATTCACGCCGAACGGCGGACTGATCACCATCACCAAACAGTCGGAAATCTATCTGAGTCGCAGCATCGACATCGGGCTCGATATGCTGACGCAGTCGCAGGACACCGCCGGACTCTTTGATCGCATCGCGCTCGAAGTGCAGCGCTCGCTCGATTATTACGACAGCCATTTCCGCCAGGCCCCGATCAACACGTTGGCGTTGGCACCGATGCCCAGGGAAATCCCGGGGCTCGTGGATTATCTGAAGGCCAACCTCAATGCCACCGTGTTGACCATGGACTTGACGCAGCTGATGGAGTGCGATGCCCAGCTGCCGCCCGCACTGCAGTCGGTTTGCCTCAGCGCGCTGGGCGCGGCATTGCGGCAAGAGGAGCGCGCGCTGTGAGCCAGCAGGTCAACCTTTACCAGCCGATCTTCCGCAAGGAGGAAAAGAAATTCTCAACGGTAGCCATGCTTCAGGCGATGGGGCTGGTGGTGGTCGGCGTGGCGGCGATTTACGCCTACACCTGGTGGCATGTCGGCGCGTTGAAGAGCGAACTGAAACGAGCCGAACAGCAGCACGTGGCGGCCACCAAGCGCCTTGCCGATGCGACCGAAAAATTCGGCCAGCGTCCGGGACGTACCTCGCTCGACGGCGAAATCGCACGCATGGAAAGCGAGATCGTCGCCAAACAGCGCATCCAGGAAATCCTGCAACGCGGTATTTTCAGCAACACCCACGGGTTTTCGGATTACTTCGTTTCCTTTGCGCGCCAGCACACCCCCGGCGTATGGCTGACGGGCTTTGACATCACCGGCGCGGCGGAACAGATGACGCTCGCCGGACGCAGCACCAATCCGGAACTGGTGCCACGTTACATGCAAAAGCTCTCGGCCGAGAAAACCCTTTCCGGAATTGAATTCCGCGTTTTCCAGATGAACCGGCCGGCCGCCGACGCCAAGGAACCGGACGCGCGCTACGTCGAGTTTCAGGTCAAGACTTCAGGTAATCCGGGATAGCCATGCAACTCGAAGACTTGAAAACCCAGTTTAAAGGGTTCACCGACCGGATCGACGCGATGTCGCTGCGTGAACGCGGCCTGATTTTCGTCACGCTCCTGGTGGCGCTGTACTTCGTCGCCGTGAATATGCTGTTTGGTCCGGTCAATACCGAAAAGGACCGGCTGCAGAAACAGGTCAACCAGTTGCACGAAGAGACCCGGTTGCTGGAACTGCAGGTGCAGGGCATGGTTTCCGGCGGAGACAATAACCCCGAGGCGGCCAAACACAAGAAAATCGCCGCGCTGCAGGAAAACCTGAAAACGATGGAGGTGGCCCTAAGCCGGGTGACGGCCGGGTTGGTTCCGCCCAAAGAGATGACCAAACTCGTCGAGCAGATGCTGCTGAAAAACCGCGGTCTGGAGGTGATCAAGGTGGAAAGCCTCGCGTCCACGCCGTTGCTGGAAGGGGCCGCGGAAGGCGGGCCTGAAGGGTCGATGGTTTACAAGCACGGGATGCGTATCGAACTCAAAGGAAATTATCTGGATATCCTGCGCTATTTGCGTTCCCTGGAAGGACTCGAATGGAAAGTTTTCTGGGGACAGGTGACGTTGCAGACTGAAAAACACCCGGTTTCAAAGATCAGTCTGCTGATCTACACCCTTAGCACGCATCAGGGTTGGATCGGTTTATGAAGCCCTGCCTCGTTCGTCATGTCATGGGGCGGCCTGTAATTGGCATGAAACTTGATATAACTACTGGTAGGAAATCCGGTCCTTGGCTCCTTGCCTGTCGGGCAGCGGTAATAGTGGCCGGCATGATGGGGTTTGTTGCCGGAAGTCAGGCGAACGATTCGCTGGCCGGGCTCGTGGATCCGACGCAACCGGCGTACAGCGGCACATCGGGCGGAACCGCGGCAAGTAAACCGGCGGGTCCGTTGCTCCAGTCGACCTTCATCTCGACGAGCCAGCGCCGCGCCGTGATCAGCGGCAAATCCTATAAGGTAGGCGACAAGTTTGGTGGTGCTGTGATTACGGAAATTCAACCGTATGAGGTAGTGATGAAACGGGCGGGTAAAGAATCGCACTTGCGTTTATTGCCGAAACTGGCGAAGGAAACCTTCATCGTGAAGGTTCCGGCGAACAGCCAAGAGAAATGGCACAGGGATGTGCCGTCCATGGACCGAAGGACGGAAGGCGGGCAAAAATGAGAAGGACAGAAAATATCGAATTGATGATCCGGCGCTCGCTGGTTGCGGCGCTGGCCATGCTCTTGGTGGGGTGTCAGAGCGTATCTCCTGGCTGGCGGGATGACGTGAGCGCCAGCGTGGACGACAGCCTGTCGCAGGCGCGCAGCGGCAAGGACGGCAAGACGGTTCCCGCGGACGTGAGCCGCGCGTTGCTGCCGCCGATAGAAATCGCTCTCCCGCAGGGAGGCGTAGTCCCGCTCGAACCGCGCTTCGATCTCACCGTGCACAACGCGCCGGCACGCCAGGTGTTCATGGGGCTGGTCGAAGGCACGCCGTACAGCATGATCCTGCCCCAGGACGTGCATGGCACGATCTCGCTGAACCTGAAGGAAGTCACGGTCCCCGAGGCGCTCGGCGCCATCCGCGACGTCTACGGCTATGAGTACCGCCGCGAGGGCAACCGCTTTTTCATTCTCGGGAATGACATGCAGACACGGATGTTCCCCGTGAACTATCTCAATCTTTCGCGCAAGGGACTTTCCGACACCCGGGTGTCCGCGAGCGGGTTGAACACCGCTGGTGGTTCGACGGGTGGCACGGGCACGTCATCCTCCTCGACGTCGTCAGGCAGCGGCGTGCAAATTCAGACCCAGACCCAGACTGATGTCTGGAAAGACCTGACCACGGCGCTGGTGGCTATTGTCGGCGCCGAGGGCGGCAGGAAGGTGATCGTCAATCCGCAGGCCGGCATTGTCGTAGTGCGTGCCATGCCGGACGAGTTGCGTCTGGTGCAGGATTACCTGGGTGTCACCCAGACGAGCATGAACCGCCAGGTGATTCTCGAAGCCAAGATCGTGGAAGTCCAGCTCAAGGATGGTTTCCAGAGCGGCATCAACTGGGCGGGCATTGCCAGCGCCAATGGCCGTAGCTATACCCTCGGCCAGGTGGGTGGTGGTAAGAGCGTCAGCAGTGGACTGACCGAAATCAGCGGCAACACCGGCAATCTCAATCCGACGACGGGCGTATTCAGCGCTATTTCCGGCACCAACAGCTCGGCCTTCGGCGGCGTGTTTACGCTGGCGGTCAAGTCGAACAATTTTGCGGCGTTTTTTGAATTGCTCAAGACCCAGGGCGATCTGAACGTGCTCTCCAGCCCGCGTGTCTCCACCATGAATAACCAGAAAGCGGTGATCAAGGTCGGCACCGATTCCTATTTCGTGATCAAGCAGGACTCGACGGCCAGCACCGTGTCAGGCGGCTCGCCGACGATATCGACGGATTTGTCGCCGTTCTTCTCCGGCATTGCCTTGGATGTGACGCCGCAAATCGACGATGCCGGCAACATCAATCTGCATATCCATCCTTCGGTGAGCGAAGTATCGGAGAAGCTGATTACCGTGGCGTCGAACCAGACTATTTCGACGGCGCTCAGCTCGGTGCAGGAATCGGATAACATTGTGCGCGCCACGAGCGGCCAGATTATCGTGATCGGCGGACTGATGAAGGAGGCGAGTACCGACGACAATGTCTCCGTGCCGCTGCTGGGGGATATCCCGCTGCTCGGCAACCTGTTCAAGCACAAGAAAGTGACGCGCATCAAGCGCGAACTGGTGATACTGCTCAAACCGACCATTATCAATAACGGTCAGGACTGGAGCGACGCGACCGGCGAGTCGCAGGAGCGCATCAGGAAAATTCGTGTAGGATCTTAAGGAAGACAACTTTAAGGAACCTCTGATTAATTCAAAAATGTAGGGTGCGCCCTGCGCACCGATCGACAAAATGGTGCGTGGGACGCACCCTACATTGAATTATTCAGGGCTTCCTTAGCTTAGGTGGGTAGAGAAAATGTACGGAACGCATTTCGGGCTGCAGGAACTGCCGTTTACCATTACACCGGACACGAGCTTTTTCTTCGCTCATTCTTCGCATCAGGACGCGCTGAACACGCTGCTGGTCGCGGCGCGCAGCGGCGAGGGCTTCATGAAGGTGATCGGCGAGGTCGGCACGGGCAAAACGCTGCTGTGCCGCAAGTTCATGGGCACGCTCGAACACCATGAGTTCGTTACCGCCTATATTCCCAATCCCTATCTCCAGCCGATGACTCTGCTGTTCGCCTGTGCCGATGAACTCGGCATCAAATACCCGCAGCACATCAACCAGCATCAGTTGCTCAAGCTGCTCAACCGCTATCTCATCGATACCTATGCCGAAGGCAAGCGCGTGCTGCTGTGTCTGGACGAAGCGCAGGCCATTCCGCTCGAGACGCTGGAGAGCCTGCGGCTGCTGAGCAACCTGGAAACGGAGCGGCGCAAGCTGCTGCAGGTGGTGCTCTTCGGCCAGCCGGAACTCAATACGCGCCTCGACAATCCCTCGATTCGCCAGCTCAAGCAGCGCGTGAGTTTTTCCTGCCAGCTGTCGCCGCTGAACCTGAGCGAGGTCGAGTTCTATATTTCACACCGGCTGGCGGTGGCGGGTTACCGCGGACCGCGGCTGTTTCCGCACAAGGTGGTCAAGCAGATCTACCGCGCCAGTGAAGGCATACCGCGGCTGGTCAATATCCTTGCGCACAAATCGCTCATGGCGGCTTTCGGCGAGGGCGCGCGGGTACTGGCCGAGCGGCACGTGCGCATGGCGGTGACAGACACCGAATCCACGCAAGGCGTGCGGACGGTGAAGGCGAAAATACTCAAATACCTGACGGCGTTGGTACCGGCGGCGGTTATCGGCCTCATTTCTCTCTTCAACCTCGCGCTCTCCGGCGCGTCACTGATCGCGGGCGGTAACGTGTGAGCCTGATCAACAAGATGCTCCAGGACCTGGAGTCGCGCAAGAATGCCCCGGCCGACGCCGCGAGCAAGAAATCCGTTTACGAGGATCTCAAGCCCGTCAAGGCGTCGGGCTTCCGTGCGCCATCGAACAAGCGGCTGAGCGTCATTTTCCTGGCGCTCGCGGTTGTCGGTGGCGGCGCCTATGCCTGGATGCAATGGGGCGAGCAACTACTTTCGGACGGGACGGCAGTTAAGACCCGCCCGGTCGCGGCGCATAAGGCGTCGCCCAAACCGGCACCGGCACCGGCTACACCACCGGTCGCCGTGGTTGCCACTACACCTGTTCCGGCGGTGAAAGCAGGTCCAGCCCAGCCTGCGATCCCGGCGGCGGAGAAACCCAAGGAGATGCCGGCGACAAATGCACAGACAGTGAACACGGTGCAAACTCCCCATGCCGAACCGGCGGTAAATGCTGTCTCCGTGCCGGCGCCGGTCGCACCGAAAAATATTTCCATTCCTGCCTCCACGGCCGTGCCAGCCGCGCAGGGCGGTTACTGGACGGTAGCGAAAGGCGAAACGCTGTACAGCATTTCCGCCAAGACGGGCATCGATCTCTGGGACCTGTCCAAATGGAATCAGCTTGGACGCAAGCACGTAATCTATCCAGGGCAGCGCTTGCGTCTGACGCCGCCGGATTCAGCGGTGGCGAAGCCCGGTACGCCGCCATCGGATCGGGATAATGAAAAGAAAAAAGAAACGAAGAAAGCAAAAACTGCCGTTGCGTCCGTGAAAAAGCCGACCGCGAAGGGCGGTGCGCCGAAAGCCGCTCCGGTGTCGTCACCGGGCCCAGCGGAACGTTCCGCGGATAGCGGTGTCATGGATAAAAAGCTCAAGCCGCACAGTCCGGATGAGCAGGCCGAGAGCGAATACCGCCAGGCAGTGAGCCTGTTGCAAAAAGGGCGCGCGGCCGACGCCGAAAAGCACCTCAAGGCCGCGCTCAAATTCAGCGCGGAACACCCTCAATCGCGTGAATTGCTCGCCGGCCTGGCGTTGCAGAATGGCCGCTGGAACGAGGCGCAGCAGACTCTGGAGCAGGGTATAGAGAAGGTGCCGGCTCATTATTCCTTCGCACTGCTGCTGGCGCGGATTCAGATCGAACATGGCGCGGACCAGAAGGCGCTCGCCGTCATGGAGGGCAGCCGTCAGGCTGGCGCGGGCAGCGCCGATTACATGGCGTTCCTCGCGGAACTCTACCGGCGCGCCGGCAATCATGCCGAGGCGATCAAGACCTATACCGAGGCGATCAAACTCAATCCGCGGGAAGGCCGGTCATGGATCGGCATGGGCATCTCTCTCGAGGCCGCGAAAGACTGGAAAACCGCCGGCGACGCTTACCAGCGCGCCATTGAAACCGGCTCGCTGGACGACAACTTGTTGAAATACGCCCGCCTGCGGATGGACGCCGTCAAGAAAAAATAACTTGAACCGCCAAGGACGCCAAGAAAGAAAGTATCAGACAGGATTCACAGGATTTTATTTCTAAAAATCTTTAATCCTGTTAATCATGTCCATTTTATTTTGTTAAGGACTCTTGGCTACTTTCAGGCCCGCGCCACGACCCACACCCTCACCTCCACGGCTCCGCTTCGGAGCAGGCTGTCCGCGAGCGCATCGGCCGTGTGTCCGCTCGTCATGACGTCATCCACAATAGCCACGCGCTGACCCGCAAACGCCGCGCCCGCCGTGAACGCGCCACGGACATTCTTGCGCCGTTGCTCGCGGGGCAATTCCGTCTGCGGCATCGTCGGGCGGATGCGCTGCGCATCTTTCCAGTTGATCGGCAGTTCCATGGATTGTGCCACGAAGCGGGCGATCTCGAGCGACTGGTTGTAGCCGCGTTCGCGCAAGCGCAATGAATGCAGCGGTACCGGCACGACCACGTCCGGAAGCGGATCGTTGAGGGACTGAAGGTGTTTCGCGAGATATGCTCCCAGTAGCCGCGAGAGTTCGAGACGGTCGTGGTATTTCAAATGCTGGATCAGTTTGTCCACCGGCGAGGCATAGCGAAATGCCGCGCGTGCGGAGACGTAAGCCGGTGGATGTGTCTGACATTCGCCGCACGGCACCCCTTCGATTTCCATGGCAGTGCCATGCGCGGCGCAGCGCGGGCAAGACCACTCCGCGCGCGGTAGCGAGCGTTCACACGCCGGGCAAATATCTTTCCCCGCCGGTGCGCGGGCCGCGCACAGCAGACAGTTTCCCGGCCAAAGCCAGCGATGCGCATTTTTAAGGCTGATGTTAACTATCATGATTGCATATTGTTGACTGATGCCCGGGACAGGCTAAACTGCCGCATATTAATACGGCAAGACGAACGAGCGAAGCGAGCAGGGCTACTTTATTGACTTATCCGGTCCCGCGTCTGAATCCCATGCCTATCCGCACCGCTCCGCGCCATTTTTCATGAAAACACTGGAACAGGAACTGGCGCAACGTCGTGCCGCGCATCTCTATCGCGAGCGTCTCGTGCTGGATTCACCGCAGGGGACTGAAGTGCGCGTCGGCGAAGAGTCGTTGCTGTCGTTCTGCAGCAACGACTATCTGGGGCTGGCGAATCATCCGGAAGTAGTCGCCGCCTTACGCGCCGGTGCCGAACGTTATGGTGTCGGTGCCGGGGCGTCGCATCTCGTCAGCGGCCACAGCCGCGCCCATCATGCGCTCGAGGAAGAACTGGCGGATTTCGTCGGCGCTGAGCGCGCGCTGTTGTTCTCGACCGGCTACATGGCGAATCTCGGCGTGGTGAGTGCGCTCACCGGCCGCCACGACGTTATTTTCGAGGACCGGGCCAACCATGCCTCGTTGATCGACGCCGCGCGTCTGACCCGCGCGAAGGTCAACCGTTATCCGCATGCCGACGCAGAACGGCTGGCGGAGATGCTGGCCAGGAACCAGCGGCCCGGGCTCATCACGACCGATGCCGTCTTCAGCATGGACGGCGACATGGCGCCATTGGCCGACCTTTTTCGACTCGCCTCCCGGCATGGCGCGCGGCTGCTCGCCGACGACGCGCATGGTTTTGGCGTGCTGGGGAAAAATGGCCGCGGATCGTTCGAACATCTGGAGATACCGCTGGCGCCCCCGGCGATACTCATGGCTACATTGGGCAAGGCGCTCGGCGTCTTCGGCGCCTTCGTGGCGGGCGAGGCGGCGCTGATCGAGACCCTGATCCAGCGGGCGCGTACTTATATATATACCACGGCGCTGCCGCCCGCCGTGGCCGAGGCCACGCGTGCCAGTCTCCGAATAGTGCGCGCGGAGGGCTGGCGGCGTGAGCACTTGCGTGCGCTGGTGGCGAAATTCCGCGCCGGTGCGCAACACCTCGGTTTTGTTCTGGCGGACTCAGCGACACCCATTCAGCCGCTCATTCTCGGCGACGCGAAAAAGGCGCTGGATACCAGCCGCCGGCTGCGCGAACTCGGCATCCTGATCCCCGCGATCCGCCCACCCACGGTGCCGGAAGGCTCGGCGCGCCTGCGCATCACGTTTTCCGCCGCGCACACGGCGACACAGGTGGACCGGCTTCTGGAAGCGCTGGCAGCGGTGGTATCCGGATGACTCTATATTATGAGCAGCACGGCCAGGGACCCGATGTGGTGCTGGTCCATGGGTGGGCGCAACACGGCGGGATATGGACGGAGGTGGCGCGCGCGCTTTCGGCCGATTTTCGTGTGACGGTTCCAGATCTTCCCGGCCACGGGCGTTCGCGTGATCTCCTGCCGAATGCGTTTACCGCCGAAACGCTGGCCGAGGAAGTGCAGCGCGTGCTTCCCGGTCCGGCCATCTGGGTCGGCTGGTCGTTGGGGGGCTTCGTGGCGCTTGCCGCCGCGCAACGTTACCCACGATCGGTGGCGAAGCTGGTATTGATCGGCGCCACGCCGAAGTACGTCCAGTCGGCCGACTGGCCGCACGCCATGTCACTCACGGTGCTGGAACAATTTGCGCTCAATCTCGAGCAAGACTACGCCGCCACCCTCGATCGGTTCCTGAGCCTGCAACTGGCCGCCGGCGAAGACCGCGCGGTACTGCGGCGCCTGCGTGACGAAATGTTCCGCCACGGTGAACCGCCCGCCGCGGCGCTGCACCAGGGGCTGCAACTGCTCAAACAGGAGGATCGCCGCGCCGCCCTTCCCGGCATCGCGGCGCCAGTGCTGGTGGTGCATGGCGAACGCGACCGCATCGTGCCGGTCGGCGCGGCGCGGTTTCTGGCCGCGCAGTTGCCCCGGGCGCAGCTGCAACTGGTGCCCGGCGCCGGGCACGCGCCGTTTCTGTCGCACACTTCGCATTTCCTGCAAAAGCTGAAGGCTTTCATTCAATACGGCAAGACGAGCGAACGTAGTGAGCAGGGCTACATTAATGGCTGAAGGATTGGCGCTCGACAAACGGCGCATGCGCGAGTCCTTCGAGCATGCCACGGATACCTACGATGCGGTCGCGGTGCTGCAACGCGAAATCGCCGATCGCCTGCTCGCGCGGCTGGAGGTGGTGCGGCTCCAGCCGAAGGTCATTCTCGACATCGGTTGCGGCACGGGCTATGACGCCAGGAAACTTATGAAACGCTATCCCCGCGCGCGCGTGCTGGGCCTGGATATCGTCGAGGCGATGGCGAACCGGGCGCGACGCAATGCCGGCCTGTGGCGCCGGCTGACCGGACGCGGCGGCTTCGTCTGCGGGGACGCCGAGCGTTTGCCGCTGGCGCCGGCGTCTGTTGACATGATCGTTTCCAATCTCGCGCTGCAATGGTGCGATCCGCGCACGGTGTTTGCCGAGGCCCGGCGTGTATTGCGCCCCGGCGGGCTGCTCATGTTCACCACCTTCGGGCCGGATACCTTGCGCGAGTTGCGCGACGCGTGGCGCGCGGCGGACGATGCGCCGCACGTGCATGCCTTCATCGACATGCACGACATCGGCGACATGCTGATACACGCCGGGTTTGCCGACCCGGTCATGGACATGGAGCCGTTCACGCTGACCTACGCCAGCGTGTTGGAAGTAATGCGTGACATCAAGCAACTCGGCGCCCATAACGTGGCGCTGAACCGGACACGCGGACTGACCGGCAAGGCGCGGTTTGCGCGTTTCCGCGCGGCCTACGAGTCGCTCGCGCAGAATGGGAAAATTCCGGCGACCTATGAAGCGGTGTATGGCCATGCCTGGGTACCGGAGACCGAGGCGGCTCATTCGCGCGATGGGTTCGCCACGGTTCCCGTTGGCCGCATCGGACGGAGACCACGATGAGCGGCGGCTGGTTCATCACCGGGACGGACACCGGCGTGGGCAAGACCCGGATTGCCTGCCTGCTGCTCGAAGCGCTGGCGCGCGAAGGGCGGCGCGCCGTCGGCATGAAGCCCGTCGCCAGCGGCTGCCGGGAAACGGCCGCGGGTCTGCGCAGCGAGGATGCGGAAAGCTTGCTCGCCGCGAGTGGAGGTTCCGCTGATTACGCCGAGATCAATCCCTACGCATTCGTCCCGGCGATGGCGCCGCATCTTGCGGCGCGCGAAACCGGCATCGAAATCCGGCTGGAAAAAATTCTCGATAATTTCCAGCACCTGCGACAGAAGGCTCCGTGGCTCGTGGTCGAGGGTGTCGGGGGATGGGAGGTGCCGCTGGGCGAACATCTGACGATGGCGGAGGTCGCGCGCGCCATGCGCCTGCCGGTGATCCTCGTTGTCGGTCTGCGCCTGGGTTGCCTCAATCACGCCTTGCTGACGGCAGCGGCGATCCAGCGTGAAGGCGTGCCGCTCGCCGGCTGGATCGCTAACCAGATCGATCCTGCCATGACGCACGTGGACCAGAATATCGCCACCTTGAATGAAAGAATCGCCGCGCCGCTGCTGGCGCGATTCCCTTATCGGTCGTTGAGCCATCACGGCGCGTCTGCGCCGGTTTTTCCACGCGAAACGATAATGCATCTCACTTCCAATTCTTATCTCAAGACGAACGAGCGAAGCGAGTAGGGCTACCTTTACGATTGACTGAACCGACTGGATGGTGGCGCGGCTTGCGCCGCTTTTATTCCGTGAAAAACACGCGTTTTTCCCTTGAATCATGTGTTGCGGCGATTTGACGCATGTGCTAATTTGCGCGCGCCAAAATGGCTTGATCCAGATCAATGATCTGGGTCAAACGGTGAAATCCGGATTGTTACGGCAGGCGTGAGTGAGGATGGACCGCGCGATACGCCTGAAAAAGACACCGGCGAAGGCCTGAGTCTTCTCAATACGGCAAGACGAGCGAGCGACGCGAGCAGGGCTACTGGCCCGCCCGAAACGTTCACTTTCCCGACGAGGAAAGAGGGTGTTGTTCGCGGGAATGACTAATCAGAGCTTCCTTAGTGATACGGCTGCACACCGAGGTCTTGCGCCACACGGTCGATCGACCAGGGCACGAATAGCGCGGGCACAGGCCGATTACTGAATAGATTTTGATATTTACGATACGGGAGATAGGCATGTTCAGAAAACTAAGAGAGTTCCCAGCCATCGTATCCCGCCTGATTCTGGGCGTGGGTCTGTGGATGGCGGCCCCGGTGGTTTTTGCGGAGTACGGGCTCAATTTCCAGAAACCCGTCACCTCCGTCGCTCACAAGATTCTCGAACTGCATAATATGATTCTGCTGATCTGCGTGATCATATTCGTAATTGTCTTCGGCGTGATGTTTTACTCGATCTTCGCGCACCGCAAGAGCCGTGGTTACAAGCCCGCCAAGTTCCATGACAATGCCACCCTCGAAGTTGTCTGGACCGTTATCCCGTTTCTGATTCTGGTGAGCATGGCCATCCCGTCCACCGCGACGCTGCTCGAAATGAGCGACACCAGCAAGTCCGATCTGACCGTCAAGATCACCGCTTATCAGTGGAAGTGGAAATACGACTATCCCGACCAGGACGTGAGTTTCTTCAGCACGCTCTCCACCCCGCGCGAGCAAATTGGTTCCCCGCGCTTTTCTGCCAATGGTTTCAAGACCGGCGCTGATAAGAACAAGGAATACTTGCTGGAAGTGGACAACCCGATCGTGGTGCCGGTGGGCAAGAAGGTGCGCTTTCTCGTCACCGCCAACGATGTCATTCACTCCTGGTGGGTGCCGCAACTGGGCGTGAAGACGGACGCCATTCCCGGTTTCATCAATGAATTCTGGACCCGTGCCGACGAGACCGGGACCTTCCGTGGCCAGTGCGCGGAACTGTGCGGCAAGGACCACGGTTTCATGCCCATCGTCGTCAGCGCCGTGAGTCCGGAAGACTTCACCAAGTGGGTCGCCATGCAGAAGGACAAGGTCGCGGCGGAATCCGCGAGCGGCGCCAAGACCTGGAGCAAGGATGAGCTGATGGAGAAGGGCAAGAAGGCCTATGCCAGCACCTGCGCCGCCTGCCATGGCGCCGAAGGCAAGGGTATTCCGGGCGTGTTCCCGGCGATCGAGGGCAGCAAGCTCGCCGCCGGTCCGGTGGAGGAACACATCAAGGCGGTGCTGCACGGCCGGGCCACCGGCAAGTTCAGCGCGCAAATGCCGGCTTTCGCGGCGCAGCTGAGCGACGCGGACGTAGCGGCGGTCGTCACCTTCGAACGCAACGCCCTCGGCAACAAAGCCGGCGACGTCGTGCAACCGTCCCAGGCCAAAGCCCTGCGCAAGTAACGAATCGGATTCCGAGAGGAGATATCTAACATGTCAGCTGATCATCACGCAGAACACCCCACCGGCATTTCCCGCTGGCTGTTCACCACCAACCACAAGGACATCGGTACCCTGTACCTGGTGTTCGCCTTCATCATGGCGATCGTCGGCGGCCTCATGTCGCTGGTGATCCGCGCCGAGCTTTGGCAGCCGGGCCTGCAACTGGTGGATCCGCACTTTTTCAACCAGATGACCACCGTGCACGCGCTGGTCATGGTCTTCGGCTTCGCCATGCCGGCGTTCGTGGGACTGGCCAACTGGATGGTCCCGATGATGATCGGCGCGCCCGACATGGCGCTGCCGCGCCTGAACAACTGGTCGTTCTGGATCATGCCGTTCGCGTTCACGGTGTTGTTGCTGCCGCTGGCGCTGAAGGTGTTCTTCGGCATCGGCGCCGGCGGTCCGGCCGGCGGCTGGACGCTGTATCCGCCGCTGTCGCTGCAGGGCGGCGACTCGGTGGCGTTCACCATTTTCGCGGTGCACATGATGGGCATCAGCTCGATCATGGGCTCGATCAACATCATCGTCACCATCCTGAACATGCGCGCGCCGGGCATGGACCTGCTGAAGATGCCGGTGTTCGTCTGGGCCTGGCTGATCACCGCCTTCCTGCTGATCGCGGTGATGCCGGTGCTGGCCGGCGCGGTGACGATGCTGCTCACC
>JBBTKS010000012.1:0-2460 GCA_038058885.1 Pseudomonadota bacterium | reverse complement strand
GCGACCCCTTCCTCCGTTCCTCGCCCCACCGGGCGCTCGCCAACTCGCCGGGCGCTGAACAACGCGCCTCGGGCTCAAACACGGGCTCGCTTAAAAGCTCCCGGTGGGGCTGCGGTACTCGGCGCGCACTACGGGGATTCGAGCAACCCACCTCAGACTGGTACGCGGAGATGTTTTCAGCACGCATACAAAACGATAAGAAACACTAATGCGAATACTCCTCAGCAACGACGACGGTTATCTCGCTCCCGGGCTGGCCTGTCTCGCGCGTGCGCTGGCGCCGCAGGCGCACATTGACGTGGTGGCGCCGGAGCGCGATCGCAGCGGCGCCAGTAACTCGCTCACACTGAGTCACCCGCTGCGTGTCCAGAAAGGCGAGAACGGTTTCTATTACGTGGACGGCACGCCGACCGATTGCGTGCATCTGGCCATCACCGGTCTGCTGGAAACAGAACCGGACATTGTTATTGCCGGCATCAACCGCGGCGCCAACCTCGGCGATGACGTGATTTATTCCGGCACCGTGGCGGCCGCGATGGAAGGGCGCTTTCTGGGCCTGCCGGCCATTGCCGTATCGCTGACGGGTAAAACCGGAACGCATTTTGAAACAGCGGCAGAGGTGGTGCTGCGTCTGCTGGACAAGCTTCAGCGCGATCCCTTGCCCGCGGATACCATATTGAACGTCAATGTGCCGGATGTCCCGTTCGAGCGACTCGCCGGTTACGAGGCCACGCGTCTCGGACACCGCCACAAGGCCGAGCCCGTGATTCGCGCCGCCGATCCCCACGGCAATCCGGTTTACTGGGTGGGCGCTCCCGGACCGGAGGCTGACGCGGGGCAGGGAACGGATTTTTACGCCGTTCGACACCATGCCGTATCCATCACCCCTTTGCATGTCGATCTGACCCGTTATACTGCGCTGGAGCAGGTCTCAGCCTGGCTCAAGAAAATATAGGAAACCCCTGTGCTGAACGAATTCCGGTGAGAATGGACGTCCACGGCATCGGCATGACCTCGCAGCGAACCCGTGACCGGCTCATCCAGCGGCTGCGCGAGGAGGGCATCCGCGACGAACGGGTTCTCGAGGCGATGCGTAATGTGCCGCGCCATATCTTCGTGGATGAAGCGCTCGCCACCCGCGCTTACGAAGACACGGCCCTGCCCATCGGCCAGGGACAGACTATCTCCCAGCCCTATATCGTGGCGCTCATGACCCAGACTCTGTTGGCCGGCGGGCGCCTGAAAAAGGTCCTCGAGGTTGGCACCGGATCCGGCTATCAGACGGCGGTGCTCGCCCAGCTGGTGGATGAAATCTATTCCGTGGAACGGATCGAGCCGCTGATGAAACTGGCGCGGCGGCGGCTGCGCGAACTCGGCTGTCGCAACGTCCACACGAAGCTCTTCGATGGCAGCTGGGGATGGAAGGAACACGCCCCCTACGACGGCATTATCGTCACCGCCGCACCCGCGGAAGTCCCTCCGGCCCTGCTCGAGCAACTGGCACCCGGTGGCCGGCTCATCATCCCTGTCGGCGGGACGGCCATGCAGGAATTGCTGCTGGTACAACACACGGACAAAGGGCTATCCCAGGAACGCCTCGAACTCGTCAATTTTGTTCCGCTCGTGAGAGATTCCAGCTGAGAACAGTGCATGCGTCGTTCAACATCCATCGAATGACACCCTTAAGATGGGGAATCGCTTTCCTGCTGGTGCTGCTCACCTCTTGCGGTTTTCCCCTGGCGCCCGTCAGCGAGCAGGGTACCGCGCTGCGACACCCGGAAGCCGGATACCGCGAGGTGCGGGTAGGCGATACGCTCTACAGCATTGCCTGGGAATCCGGGCGCGATTACCGCGATCTGGCCAGATGGAACCGCATCGCACCTCCGTATCTCATCAAGCCCGGACAGAAACTGCGCCTGCTCCCGCCGGCAGGCGCGGACCAGGCGAGCCGTCCGATGTTGAAGCCATTGCCACCTGCGTCGAGTCAGCGCGCGGCCGCCGACAAAGCACCGGACAAGAAAAAATCCGCGGAGGAAAAACCGCAAACGCCCGCCAAGCAACATGTGCCCGCCGGCGCGGCCAGACAACTCGACTGGAGTTGGCCGGCGGAAGGTGTGCTGCTGGATCGCTATTCCGCCAACGGTCCGAACAAAGGCATTGACATTGCCGGCCGTAAAGGCCAGCCGATCCTCGCGGCGGCGCCGGGACAAGTCGTGTATCAGGGTGGTGGACTTCGCGGTTACGGACAGCTTATCATCATTAAGCACAACGCCGACTTTCTGAGCGCTTATGCCCACTGCGACAGGATTTACGTCAAGGAAGGGAATGTGATAAAACGGGGCCAGAAAATCGCCGACATGGGCAGCAGTGGTGCCGACAGGGCCAAGCTGCATTTCGAAATTCGATACCGCGGTGCTCCGGTGGACCCGCAGGACTATCATCCCAGAAAGTAATTATGCC
>JBBTKS010000011.1:0-9007 GCA_038058885.1 Pseudomonadota bacterium | reverse complement strand
TGCAATTTGAAGTTTTCCGAAAATGACCCGCAAAACCGCTTCCGCCGCCCCTGCCAAACCGGCACAGGCTGCGACGGCAGCGCCACAGAATGAATCCAGCGCCGGCGGACTGCTCGGGGGCTTGCTCGGCGGCACCACCGGTCCGCGCGGCGGCCACCGAGAAGGCGCCGCCGAGGCCATGGTCAAAAGCGCCGCCCGCTCCATCGGCAGCCAGATCGGTCGTAGCCTCATTCGGGGCGTGCTGGGCTCGCTCCTCGGCGGCCGGCGCTAACACCCCAACAAGGGCCCCCTTAGTAGGGCTGAATTCCCCCTGTCCGTCTCCGCAAGGCACGGACCCGTGTTTTGCACCTTCCCTATCCCTGAAAAATGGCCGATTCAGGCCGGAATTCCGGCCTGGGGGCATGCGCGCCTATGCCCCAAGGCTGGCACGGCCTATGCACTAAACTCACAGAGAATCAGCCGATTAAGCCTTTTTGTGCCGTTGACGACCGGATGGTCACAGGCCTCAGGCAGGAAGATGCAGACACTGCTGACATTAACCATCATCGTCGAGCCCGACCGGCAGCGCCTCGCGCGGTTTGCGATGGACGCCGTGGAAGCGCTCGGCGGTAATGTTTTCTCGGCCGCGAACCGGCTCGAGGGATTGCTGCGCCGCGTGCGCGAGGACTGTGCGCGCGCGCGTACGCCCGTCGAGACCAGTCTCCTGCTGGACGATCTGTCCCTGTGTCTCGCCTGGGAGAACCAGCGCGAACCGCTGACGGCACTCTCGCAGCCGCCGGAGGCCAGCAAGGTCACGGCGCTCGCCACTCAGCTCAAGAATGCGAGCGAATCCGCCGACAGCACGCTGCTCAAGCGCCGCAACGAACAGATCATCGCCGATCTCGAAGACGCCAAGAAGCGCGCCCGTCAGGAGATGGAAGAACTCGAAACGCTGCTGGAGATGAAGAAGAACGAGCTGAACAAATCCATCCTCGCCGCCCAGACTGACGGCCTGACAGGACTGTACAACCGCAGCGGTTACGACACGCGCCTGCGCGAAGCCTACCTGCGCTGCAAACACCAGGGCGAGCCGCTCTGTCTCATGCTGCTCGACGTCGACTTCTTCAAGACCGTCAATGACACCCATGGACACCAGTACGGCGACGAGTACCTGAAGCGCATGGCCAATGCGCTGCGCGCCTCGGTGCGCGAACACGTGGACCATCCTTGCCGCATGGGCGGTGATGAGTTCGCCATCATCCTGTACTCGGACATGCCGATCGCCGAACGCGTGGCCGGCAAGGTGCTCAGCCTGATGGAAAACAAGGTCAGCATCGGCATAACCCAGATGCAGGAAACCGACAGCATCGAGGGCCTGGTCGGGCGCGCGGATTCGATGCTGTATGAAGCCAAGCACCGCGGACGCGGACAGTTTGTCGCCGACGAGATCGATGAGGTTCGAATCAAGACGGTCTGAAAATCTGAAAAATAGATTCCGCGCGGTAAGGGAAATCATGAAATTGCTGATTGAGCAGGGAGCGAAGGGGGATAGCGGTGTCGTGCTGTTGCGGTCGAAGCTGCGTGCGGTGTCGCGCCGCATGGGCTTCAGCGATTTAAAGCGTGAACATATGGAGCTGGTGTGCAACGAAATGGTGACGAACCAGAACAAATTCGCCGAAGGCAACGGGCTGGTGCAGATATGGGAGACCGCGCATCCCAGGCCGGCCCTCGATTTGTTCGCGTTCGACTACGGCAAGGGCATCCTGAACATCAAGGCCGCCGTGGAAGACGGCTTTACCACGGCGGGCACCATGGGCAAGGGACTGGGCGCCATCCGCCGCCTCTCCTCCGAAAGCGAAATCTACAGTATTCCGCAGGAGAACGTCGGAGATTGTCCCTGGCATGGCACGGCCGTGTGGTCGCGTTTCTATCAGGACAGTCACGATGACACACTGCCGCACCAGACCGGCGGCTACACGCGCGCCTATCAGGACAGCGCCTACAACGGCGACCTGATTCAGGTCCGTTGCAGCCCGAGCAAAACCCGCTGGCTGCACATGGACGGGCTCGGCCACGGACGCGAGGCGGCCGAGGTCGTCGAGGGCATCGGGCATTTTCTCGACGACGAAACGCCCGTGGACGGCTTGATGCAGCGCCTCAGCCGGCGGCTCGAGGGCACGCGCGGCGCGGTCGGCATGGTGTGCGAGATTGACGCCAGCACGCAGACTTTCAAGGTCTGCGGGGTCGGCGACATGGTCGCCTATCTCATCGCCAGCGGCGACAAAAAAGCGATTTTGTTTTCCCCCGGCGTGCTGGGCCATGCCCATCGCACGCCGGAGACAACCACCCTGTCGTTTCCGCCCCAGGCCCTGCTCTTTACCGCTTCCGACGGCCTGCGGCGCAGCATCACCCTGCGCACCTTCCCGGAATTATGGCGATTGCACCCGCAAATAATCGCCCTGGTGCTGGGTCAAGTCATGGGCCGGCATAACGACGACCGGTCCGTATTCACCATCCGTTTAAACCCAAGTATGAGGACATAGTCATGGCCAAGGAAACACCCCAGGAAAAATCCACCAATCAGATCCTGATCGAACAGCTCATGCAGAACGTGGGCAAGATCTCCGCCATCATCGAGAAGGAAGGGCAGAACATCTTCGGTCACAAGAACCTGCTCTCGAACAACGAGATCAACGACTACAGTCTCGAATTTCTCGAGCTGCTGACGATGCTGCTGCACGCCGGCGACAAGGTGGACCGGCGCGGGGCGGAATACAAGGCCCTGCGGCAGTTCTTCACCAACTTCTCGCAGCAGATCCAGGTGCGCGGCGGCGACATGGACGAGTTCGTGCGCTACGTCCACTTCCTGCAGCGCGTGTTCCTGGAAAATCTCGAGGCCGACAAATCGGTGAGCTTCGAGAAAACGCGCGAGATCCTGATGCTGCTCGGCGTGATCTTCAATGACATCATCCTCGACGTGTTCCACATCTACCTGGAAGGCAAGGAAAAGACCATTCAGGCACAGCAGGAAGAGCTGCGGCTGACCTCCACGCCGATCACAGAAATCTGGGACGGCGTGCTGACGCTGCCCATCATCGGCTCGCTCGACTCCTCGCGCACCATGATCGTGATGGAGAAACTCCTGCAACGCATCGAATCGGACCGCGCGCGCGTGGTGCTCATCGACGTCACCGGCGTGATGGCGATCGACTCCCAAGTGTCGCACCACCTGATCCAGATGATCCGCGCCACCGGCCTCATGGGCGCCACCGCCATCCTGACCGGCATCCGGCCGGAGATCGCGCGTGCCCTGACCAGTCTGAACATAGACCTGAGCTCGGTGACCACGCGTTCCAAGCTGTCCGAAGGCCTGAAAGAGGCGTTCCGCCAGTTGCACATTGAGGTATCGCGTCCCGGCAAGTAATCTTCACAGGACTAGTGTGATCGGAACAGGCCACGGAATGATGGCAGGAGCAGGACGGCATGGCTGAAGGCATCCATCTCACCCCCATCGGGGACGGAAACGTGCTGCTGGAACCCGGCGAGGGGCTCGATCCCAGCGACCCGGGCGCCCTGGTCGCGCCGGTGCTCGAGTTTCTCCAGACTAACGAGGCGCGGCGCCTGGTCTATGACCTGAAGAACGTCCGCCTGATCGATGAGGTGTACTACGCCTGGCTCACGAAACTCAACGCCACCTGCCGCATCGCCAACGTGGAAATGGTCACCGTCAACATGCAGCCGGCGGCCGCGTACGCGCTGTCGCTAACGCTCGACAAACCCACCCCTTTCACCTGCGCCCTCGACATTCATCACCTGCGCTGAACGCGCGCCTGTTCATTGAGCCATTACAAAATGGCCGAACGTCTGATGTAGCCCGGGTGCAGGCCCGCAGGACCGGAACCCGGGAAATCGCACATTCATATCCCGGATTCCGCTACGCTCCATCCGGGCTACGTTTCTAGATCCACTTCCTGCGCCGGAAAAAGAGCAGCATCCCCGCAGTGCTGACGGTCATCAGCCCGAGCGCCAGGCCATAGCCCCACGGCCAGCCGAGTTCGGGCATGAAGCGAAAGTTCATGCCGTAGATGCTGGCGATCAGCATCGGCGGGCTGAAGATCGTGGCGATGATGGTGAGTACCTTGATGATCTCGTTCAGCCGGTTGGTAGCGTTGAGCAGATAGAGATCGAGCATGTAGGTGAGCATCTCATGCATGGCTTCAAGCGTATCCACCATATGGATGACGTGGTCGTAGACGTCGCGCAGATACACCCACGTCTCCTCGCGGAACAGCCGCGAGCCGCCGCGCTCGAGCGTGCCGATCACATCGCGCAGCGGCCACACGCTCTTGCGCAGCAGCACCATTTCGCTCCGCAGCCCATGCAGGGTGCCCTCGGTGCGCCGCGAAGAGCGACTGATGAGATCCTGTTGCAATACCTCGACACGGTTACCGAAACTCTCGATCGCCAGAAAATAGTTGTCGACCACCGAATCCAGAAGGCTGTAGGCAAGATAGTCGGCGCCGCGCGCGCGGATACCGACGCGGTTGTCGCGGATCCGCGCGCGCACCGCCTCGAAGGCGGTCGGCTCGGACTCCTCGAACGACAGCACGAAATCGGCGCCGAGGATCAGGCTCAGCTGCTCGATGCGCGTCTCCTGTCCGGTGCTGCCGTCCTGCATGGTTTTGAGCACGACATAGGCGTAGTCGCCGTAGTCCTCCAGCTTGGGGCGCTGGTCGGTGTTGGCGATGTCTTCCACCACTAACGGGTGCAGCCCGAAGCCGCGTCCGAGTTTGTCGAGCAGCGCCACGTCGTGCACGCCCGTGACATGCACCCAGGTCACGCCACCCGTCCCCGGCCGCAGGCCGGCGCCATCCTCGATTCCTTCAAGTTCCCGTTCCACCACCTGCGTGGCATCGTAATGCAGCAGCCGGATAAGCGTCCGTTCGCTTTTCTTCTCGCCGATGTGCACAGCGGTGCCGGGCGGCAGGCCGGTCTTGCGTGAGCGTTTTTGCACGAGCCGGGACATAAATTCACCTTGTTATTTCATGACTTGGGAGAGACGGGTTCCTAACCCCCGTCAATTGTCTATAGTATCGCTACTTCGTGGCCCAAGCCCACCGATGTTCAAGGGATTTAACATGGAGATGTTTCGCGTCGCGCATGGAACCGCCCCGGACTGGCAGCAGGCCGCGAATCTCTGCCTGGCCCAATTCGGCAGCATCCCGGCCGAAGCGAATCTGGGTTTCCTCTACGTCACCGATCATCTCGCCGCTCAGCTGCCGGAAATCCTCGGCTTCTTCAAGGAACAGACGGACATCCAGCACTGGGTGGGGAGCGTCGGGGTCGCCGTCTGCGCCACCGCGCAGGAATACAACGACCAGCCGGCCATCAGCGTCATGATCGCCGATTTCCCGCCGGACTCGTTTCGCATCTTCCCCGCGATCAAATCCGATATCGCGGAATTCGCCGACAGCCGCGCCTGGTGCGAGCAGACGGATGCACATTTCGCCGTGGTGCACGGCGACCCGCGCAACCCGAAAACGCCCGGCTTCATCGCGGAACTCGCCGAGGCGATCCGCGACGGCTTTCTGGTGGGCGGGCTGACTTCCTCGCGCGGGCCGAACTTCCAGATCGCCGGCGGGCTGACCGAAGGCGGCGTTTCCGGCGTGCTGTTTTCGGGCCAGGTGTCGGTGGCCACCGCGCTGACGCAAGGCTGCACCCCGCTCGGCCGGCAACACGAGATCACCGAATGCCAGGACAACATCGCCATCCGCATCGACGATCGCCCGGCGCTGGATGTCTACAACGAGGAAGTGGGCGATTTATTCGCGCGCGATCCATCACGCGCCGCGGGCTACATCTTTGCGGGATTCCCCATCAAGGGATCGGACACCGGCGATTACATCGTGCGCAATCTCGTGGGCATGGATCCGGAGAACAAGCTGCTGGCGGTCGGCGAATACCTGAACGCCGGCGATAGCATCATGTTCTGCAAGCGCGATATCCGTACCGCCTTCGAGGATTTGGTGCGCATGCTGCGCGAGATCAAGCAGCGGCTCGGCCGTCCGCCCAAGGGCGGCGTGTATTATTCCTGCCTGGGCCGCGGCGCGCACATGTTCGGCGAGGACTCCGTGGAGATGAAAACCATCCGGCAGGAGCTGGGCGATATCCCGCTCGTGGGCTTTTTCGCGAACGGTGAGATTTCGCACAACCGGCTGTATGGCTTCACCGGGGTGCTGACGCTGTTCTCATAAAGAGGAAAACAGATCGCTCCTTCTCCCGGAGGGAGAGGGAACTAAAAAATCAAACGTAGGGTGGGCATGGCCCACCATCGAACAATAACCGAAGCCGCGGGTGGCGGGCGATGCTTCCAGCCCGGGGCGCAACAAAACCCGTTGCACCCGTTCGGCGGCATGAACACACGTTAAGTGTGTTCATGAAAACCCCGCCTCACCCTACATTACTGAGAGTTGGCACATGGAATTCATACTGCCCGCTTCGATGTTCTTCGATCCGCACAGTGAAAAGAAGCGGAAGGAGAAAATAAATACGCGCCTCGCGGAAAAGACGAAAAAAGAAAAACGCCTCTTCTGCGCCGCCTGCCGTCACCCCGTCACGCATCAGGACGAGCGCATCATCGTGCAAGGCGGTCACGAACACCGCTGCACTAATCCCCAGGGGATCACTTATCACATCGGCTGCTTTCGCGAAGCCGCCGGCTGTGCGCCCAGTGGAGAGGCGACCGCGGAATTCACCTGGTTCAAGGGCTATGCCTGGCGCATCGCATACTGCGCCCATTGCCAGGTGCATCTCGGCTGGCGCTTTCAGTCAGACGGCGACTATTTCCACGGATTGATTGTCGACCGACTGACCTCCGTCGGTCCCGTTAAAAACTGACTAAGAAGTCATAACAGAAAGAAAAATTAGGGAGGTTCTGATTAATTCAAAAATGTAGGGTGCGCCCTGCGCACCGATCGACAAAATGGTGCGTGGGACGCACCCTACATCCCGGCTCGCCCTGCCTAATCCTGTGAAATTTTAAATTCAGACTACGGGCAAAGGGGTGCCGGCAAATCGCTCGAGCAGGAAACCGACGGCGTAGCCCAGGCCGGTGGCAATCAGCGCAATGGAGAGAAATTCCAGCCCCGAGCGTCCCAGCGACTGGCCGGAGAGTTTGCCCTTGAACATGCCCACGCCGAAGAGCGCCGTGCCGGTAAACAGCACGGCGATTACTAGTGCCCATTGCAGCGGCATAAAGACGAAAGGAGCGAGCGGCAGCACACCCCCGAGTATGAAAGACAGCGCCATGACCAGCGCGCCCTTGACCGGATTGTTGACGTCGGCGCTGCCCAGGCCCAGCACCTTTTCCTGAAAGGTGGCGACAAACACGGACTTCTGTTCGTGCATCAGCTTGACGATGCGGTAACAGGCTTCGCGCGCCAGGCCTTCGCGGTGCAGAGCATCCAGCAATCCTTCCTGCGCCATGTAAGGTTCCTGCTCGACGAACCTGGCTTCCTTCTCCAATTCGTGATCGAAGATTTCCTTTTCGGCTTTGGACGAAAGATAGGCGCCGGCCGACATGGAAAATGCGCCGGAACACACCGCGGCGGTGCCGGCCATGAGGATCACGAAGCGGCTCGACCCGGCCGCCTGCATTCCGGCCAGCAAGCCCACGGTGCTGATCAGGCCGTCCTGGATGCCGAAGACGAACTCGCGAATCCGTCCGCGGGATTCGATTTTCCGGCGCTTCTCCTCAACCGGGTGCGCCATGATCAGTACTTGTGCTCGGGACCACCGGTGGGTTCACCGGGCTTCCAGTCGGCCGGGCACAGCTTGCCGGTGCACAGCGCCCGCAGGACGCGCAACGACTCCTCGACGCTGCGACCGACGTTCATGTTGCTGGCGGCGCTGTACTGGATGATACCCTCGGGATCGATGAGGTAGGTCGCGCGGATCGCCACACCTTCCCGGGGATGCAGGACCTGATACGCGCGGCTCACGCTCTTGTCCGTGTCGCTCAGCAGCGGATAGGCGATGCCGCCCAGTTCCTCGGCCCAGGAGCGGTGGCTTTCGACGGGATCGACGCTGACGCCGTAAATCATCGCCCGTTCCTTGCTGAAGTCGCCGGCCAGTTTACTGAAGCCCGTGACCTCGGTGGGACAGACGAAGGTGAAATCCGCGGGATAGAAAAACAGCACCAGCCAATGGCCGCGGGCCTCGCGCAGGGAATAGCTCCTGGTCTTGCCCTGATACACTCCGGGCAGGCTGAAATCCGGCGCGGCGTCGGCGATGGTCAGCATGGTTCGGACATGGTAGGAAATCCGCCCCGATGGCACAAGGACAATTTGAAAGGTAAGTAGTAATTCTATCGAGCCTAATTTGACGGTACTGAAAAAAATAACCGCGGAGTTGAGGGGCGCTGAGCCGATAGGCGAAGCGTCCCCTCGAACGAAAGGTTAGGCTGCAATTCAACGGGTGCTACTTGATCGTGATTCGTCCAACCATGCCTGCTTCTGCATGGCCGGGGACAGTGCACTTCAAGTCGCCAAACTGCCCTGCCTTGATGGGCACAAACCACCACTCGGTTACTGCCTTTGGATAAACTTCGATCTCCCGGATGACACCCTTCACTTCCGCTAATGCTTTACCCTCTGCACCATTTACCTGAACCTTTCTGGTAAAAACCGCTTGGGAAAGCCCTTCAGAACTGAAGTAGTGTTTTTCCGTGCTTGCGTTGGACAAGATCAGGCGATATAGCTTTCCGGTCTCCAGCTCAATCATATCCGGCACGAATCGCCGCGAGTTTTTCTCGTCGCCCAGCTGCACTTTAATATCGGTCGGCGTTTGTTGCGTCAAATCGCCTGCGGCAAGCGCAACGGCAGAGTGAACAGCAAATGTAGCTATACCCAGAAGAACTGTAGCAGTGAGTTTCATAGTGCCTCCATTAACAGAACATGCGATTGCAAGTGCGGCCTAACGAGCTTGTAGAAAAACCCTTTCCCAAACGCTACCCGCAACGTGTCCGGCG
>JBBTKS010000010.1:0-1160 GCA_038058885.1 Pseudomonadota bacterium | reverse complement strand
ACCCTTGTATGTCCAAAGGTATGGTACATAGTAACGGTTCGGGCGTGACAGGCCGTCCTAACCCTGGGGCCAACCAGCCCGCGGGAGAGCTTGGGTCGTCACGCTCATTTCTTCTCAACAACCCGAACAGTTGCTGGGGCCTTAAGAGCCCGTATTGTGCAAGGCCGGGTACAGGAGAGTTCATCATGACACAGCCGGAACGTTTTGTAGGCATCGATGTTTCGAAAGCCAGCCTCGATATCGCGGTGTTACCGGAGGAGCGCGTCTGGCGGGTCGAACGTGAAGAGGCATCCATCGCCGACCTGGTGAAAGAATTGCGAACACTGGCCCCGCGTCTCATCGTGCTCGAAGCGACCGGGGGACTGGAGGCGCCGGTGACGGCGGCCTTGGCCACCGCCGGGCTGGCGGTGGCCGTGGTCAATCCGCGCCAGGCGCGGGATTTCGCCAAAGCCACGGGCCGGCTCTCCAAGACCGATGCGCTCGATGCGCAGGTGCTGGCGCGATTGGGCCAGACCCTGAGACCGCCGGTGCGCGCCCTCAAGAACGAAGAAACCCAGGAACTGGAAGCTTGGCTTGCGCGCCGCCGGCAGATTGTCGAGATGCTCACCATGGAGAAAAACCGTCTGCCTTCGGCGGGCCAGCGGGTCCGTAAGGACATCACCGCCCACATCGCCTGGCTCACGAAGCGCCTGAAGGATGTCGATGGCGATCTGCAATCCGCCATCGCCGCCTCGGACTTCTGGCGCCTCAAGGATGACATCATCCGCAGCTTGCCCGGCGCCGGGAAGGTGTTGTCCACGACGCTGCTCGCCAGCCTTCCCGAGCTGGGGACCCTCAACCGCCGGCAGATCGCCGCCCTGGTCGGGGTCGCGCCCTTCAACTGCGACTCCGGGACGATGCGCGGCCGTCGCCATATCTGGGGAGGACGGGCGTCGGTCCGGTCGGTGTTATACATGGCCACGATCACAGCCATTCGCTGCAATCCCGACATTCGCGCCTTCCACGTCCGGCTGCGGGGCGCCGGCAAGAAACCCAAGGTGGCGATCACCGCGTGCATGCGCAAGCTCGTTACCATTCTGAATGCGATGATCCGGAGTAATACGCCATGGCAGCCTCACACCGTCGTCGTTTAACACAGTTGCTCTCCCGAAGGGAGAGGG
>JBBTKS010000009.1:0-2383 GCA_038058885.1 Pseudomonadota bacterium | reverse complement strand
ATCGCCGACTTCACCGTCACCGGCGAGATGCTCAAGTATTTCATCCGCAAGGTGCACGAAAATCGTTTGTTCCAGCCGAGCCCGCGCATCGTGATCTGCGTACCCTGCGGCTCGACGCAGGTGGAGCGGCGCGCGATCCGCGAGGCCGCGATGAGCACCGGCGCGCGCGAAGTATTTCTGATCGAGGAACCGATGGCCGCGGCGATCGGCGCCGATCTCCCCATCATGGAAGCGACCGGCTCGATGGTGCTCGACATCGGCGGCGGCACCAGCGAGGTCGGCGTGATCTCGCTCGGCGGCATCGTGTACTCGCATTCGCTGCGCATCGCCGGCGACAAGATGGATGAAGCCATCGTGAACTACGTGCGCCGCAAATACGGCCTGCTGATCGGCGAAGCCAGCGCCGAGAACGTGAAAAAAGAAATCGGCACGGCGTGGGAAGGCAGCGAGGTCAAGCAAACCGATGTCAAAGGCCGGCACATTGCCGACGGCGTGCCGCGCGCCCAGGTGGTCAACAGCCAGGAGATACATGCGGCGCTTTCCGAATGTCTCGCCGGCATCATCGGCGCCATCAAGATCGCGCTCGAACAAACGCCGCCGGAGCTCGGCGCCGATATCGCCGAAAAGGGACTCGTGGTCTCGGGCGGCGGCGCGCTGCTGCGCGATATCGACCGCATGCTGGCCGAGCAGACCGGGCTGCCGATCATCATCACCGAAGATCCCCTCACCTGTGTGGTGCGCGGCTGCGGCCGGGCGCTCATGGAGGCCGAAACGCTGGGCGATGTATTTGTTTACGAATAGGCCGCTCTCGACATCCTGTCTCACGCGACACTGGCACATCCCTGTGCGTCGCAGCGGCGCGTCTGATTTATGATCAACGTCTTCGGCCGATCCGTCGGGGCACCGTCGAATCTCACCCGCCTGATCCTGCTGTCGGCGCTGTCAGTGGCGCTGATGATTCTCGATCACCGCGGACATCATCTGGAAAAAATCCGCGCCGGCCTGAACGTGCTGGCTTACCCCATCCAGCTGATCGCCGCCGCCCCGGCCTACGTGGGCGGAGGCATCGCCGATTTCTTCACCACCCGCGGCACCCTGCGCCAGGACAATGAAAAACTGCTCGCCGAACGGCGGGTGCTCAACGCCAAAGTACAGCAGTTCGACGCCCTGGAAGAGGAAAACGCCCGCCTGCGCCGCATGCTGGGCAGCGCCGCCCAGGTCGCCGACAAAGCCATCGCCGCCGAACTGATCGAGGTCAGCTCCGAACCGTTCACGCGCAAGATCGTGGTCGCCAAGGGCAGCCGCGACGGCGTGTACGTCGGGCAATCGGTCATCGACGCGCACGGCATCATGGGCCAGGTCACACAGGTCGCCAGCCAGGTCAGCCGCGTGACGCTCATCACCGACGCCGGCCATGCGATTCCCGTGCTCGATAACCGCAGCGGTCTGCGCATGCTGGTTTTCGGCACCGGCGATCCGGACACCCTGAAGATCCCCTACCTCACCTCCGCCTCCGACATCAAGGAAGGCGACCTGCTGGTCAGCTCCGGTATGGGCGGCACCTTCCCGCCCGGTTATCCCGTGGCGCAGGTGAGCCGGATCGTCAACGATCCGAACGAAGCGTTTCTCGCCATCGCCGCCAAGCCGGCGGCGCAACTCAATCACGGCAAGCAAGTGATGCTCATCTGGCGCGGCGCCCCGCCCAAAAGCGGAGGCAACGTCAAATGAGACTGGGCCTGGACGCGCACCGCCGTCTCACGCTGTTCGGCACGTGCACCGTGGCCGTGATACTGGCGATCATGCCGTTTCCGGCATGGGCCGAACCGTTCCGCCCCGACTGGGTGGGGCTGGTGCTCATCTACTGGTGTCTCGCCATGCCGGAGCGCTTTTCGGTCGGCACCGGCTGGCTGCTCGGCTTTATCCAGGACGTGCTCTACGGCTCGCTGCTCGGCAGCAACGCCCTCGGCAAAACGCTGCTGGCGTTCCTGACCGTCCGCTTGCACCTGCAGCTGCGCATGTTCCCGCGCTGGCAGCAGGCGGTATCGATATTCGGCCTGCTTATCGCCAACCAGCTGCTGGTGTTGTGGATACGCGGCGCGATCGGCCAAGCGCCGGAAACGTTCATCTACTGGACACCGAGCGTCGTCGGCGCCCTGCTGTGGCCGTGGCTGTTCGTGATCCTGCGCGACCTGCGGCGGCGTGGCGGCCTCACCTAGTGTCCCGGACGATTCGTTAGAGGTTCCTGGAGCTGCATGCTCAATATCCAGATCAAGGATCACTTCCGGGAAACCCGGCTGTATAACGCGCGGCTGTCGGTGATCGGCGTCATCGTCGTCACGCTGATCTTCGCGCTTATCCTGCGTCTGGCCTACCTGCAAGTCTT
>JBBTKS010000008.1:0-2008 GCA_038058885.1 Pseudomonadota bacterium | reverse complement strand
CGCGGCGTTGATACGCGCGATCCACAAGGCGCGGAATTCGCGCTTGCGGACGCGCCGGTCACGATAGGCGTACTGGCCGGACTTGGCGACCGCCTGCTTGGCGACGCGATAGACCTTGCGGCGTGCGTTGTAATAACCCTTGGCCTGCGCCAGCACCTTCTTGTGGCGCGCGCCGGCCGTGACTCCACGTTTGACTCTTGGCATGTTCTATTCTCCTCAGCTGTACGGCAACAAGCGGCGCAGGCCGGCGACATCGGTGCCGAACACCGTGGTCGTGCCACGCAGGTGACGTTTGCGCTTGGAGCTTTTTTTGGTGAGGATGTGCCGCAGATGCGAATGCGAGCGTTTGAAGCCGCCTTTCGCCGTCTTCTTGAAGCGCTTGGCGGCGGCGCGGTTGGTTTTCAACTTGGGCATGTTTGTACTCCTTGAGTAAGCGCCTGCGGGCACATGCGTGGCCCGTTCGGTCGCGGTTATAAAAAACTTTTCCGGCGGTTAGGTCGCCGTCTTGATTTTGGGTTCAGCCTTCGGTTCAGCCTTCGGTTCGGTCTTGGGCTCCGGCTTCGGCGCCGGCTTCTCGCTCTTGACGACCTTGCCGGCACCCGGCTTGGGATTGAACACCATCACCATTTGCTTGCCTTCCATGCGCGGATGTTGTTCCACCACGCCGTAATCCTTGAGATCGCTTTCCAGTCGCTTCAGCATTTCAATGCCGAGCTCCTGGTGCGCCAGTTCGCGTCCGCGGAAGCGCAGCGTGATCTTGGCCTTGTTGCCCTCTTCCAGGAAGCGGACCAGGTTGCGCAGCTTGGTCTGATAATCCCCGATATCCGTGCCCGGACGGAATTTGACTTCCTTGATCTGAATCTGCTTTTGCTTGCGCTTCGCCGCGTGTTTGCGCTTGCTTTCCTCGTACTGGTATTTGCCGGAATCCATGACCCGGCAAACCGGCGGTTCGGCATTGGGTGAAATCTCTACGAGATCTAGGCCAGCTTCCTCTGCCCGGCGCAGCGCATCGCTTATGGGAACTATGCCAACCTGCTGGCCATCACTGCCGATCAACCTGACTTTCGGGGCGTTGATGCGCCCGTTGACACGAACCTCTTTATCCGTCGCGATGTTTCTGATCCTCCAAAATAGTAACGCCGCGGCTCGCGGTATCCCGGGTGAGCATGACGTGGAACGACTCCGACGTCATCCCGCCGAGATCCTCACCCTTACGCGTGCGCACGGCCAAGGTACCTTCCAGCGCTTCCTTCTTGCCGATGACCAGCATATAGGGAATGCGCTGCAAGGTATGTTCCCGAATTTTAAAGCCTATTTTCTCGTTTCTCAAGTCGGATTCGACCCGCCAGCCGTGGCGGCGCAGGGTTTTCTCGAGCTTCCGGGCGGCGTCCTGTTGTTCATCGGTAATGGTCAGGATGACGGCCTGTACCGGGGCCAGCCAGGTCGGCAGCGCTCCGGCATGCTCTTCGATCAGAATGCCGATAAAGCGCTCCAATGAGCCCAGAATAGCGCGGTGCAGCATGACCGGAACCTGCTTGGTCCCGTTTTCGGCGATATAGCTGGCGCCCAGGCGCCCGGGCATGGAGAAGTCCACCTGGATCGTGCCGCACTGCCAGACCCGGCCGAGGCTGTCCTTGAGCGAGAACTCGATCTTGGGGCCGTAAAACGCCCCCTCCCCCGGCTGCAGGTCCCATTTGAGGCCCTTGGCGTTCAGCGCCTGCTCCAAGGCATGTTCGGCCTTGTCCCAGCTCTCATCGGAGCCGATCCGGTTGGCCGGGCGGGTGGAAAGCTTGTAAATGATGTCCTTGAAACCGAAGTCGGCGTAAACCCGGTGCAGCAAATCGATGAACGCCGATACTTCGCCCTGTATCTGCCCTTCCGTGCAGAAGATATGCGCGTCGTCCTGCACGAAATTGCGCAGGCGCAGCAGTCCGTGCAAGGCGCCCGACTGCTCATTGCGGTGGCAGGAACCGAACTCCGCCAGCCGCAGCGGCAGATCGCGGTAGCT
>JBBTKS010000007.1:0-2821 GCA_038058885.1 Pseudomonadota bacterium | reverse complement strand
GGCTGCCCGGGAATATTGGTGTAATCTATAGATTATGAGCGATAAGCCCCAGCACTACCTCGATGGTCCCATCGTTCAGGAAGCAAAGCCCAAGCTCCAGAAGCCGCAGCTTTACAAAGTCATCCTGCTGAACGACGACTATACTCCTATGGAGTTCGTGGTGATCATTCTGGAGCGGTTTTTCTCCAAGAACCGCGAGGATGCAACCCGCATCATGTTGCATGTGCACCAGAAAGGGATTGGTATCTGCGGGATTTATACCCGGGAAATTGCGGAAACCAAGGTGCGGCAGGTGTTGAATTACGCTCAGGAGCAACAGCACCCGTTGCAGTGCACCTTGGAGCCTGAATAAGGTCTATAAATTAGAAATAGGGGATTTCTGTTTCATTAGGGAAGACTTGAGTTAATGGGCTTTATGGCCCGGAGGCAATGGCATGTTGTCGCAGGAGCTAGAGTTCTCGCTGAACAGTGCGTTCCAGAACGCGCGCGAAAAGCGCCACGAGTTCATTACCGTGGAGCACCTGCTGGCCGCGCTGCTCGACAATCCGTCGGCCGCGCGCGTGTTGCGCGCCTGCGGCGGCAACATAGAAGAACTGCGCCGCAGTCTCAATTCCTTCCTGGAAGAGAACGTTCCCAAGCTCGCCCCGGGCAGCAAGATCGACACCCAGCCGACCATCGGTTTCCAGCGCGTCATCCAGCGCGCGGTGCTGCACGTCCAGGGTGTGGGCAAGAAGGAAGTCACCGGCGCCAATGTCCTGATCGCCATTTTCGGCGAAAAGGAGTCGCATGCGGTTTATTTCCTGCACAAGCAGAACATCAGCCGTTTCGATGTGGTGAATTACGTTTCCCACGGCATCTCGAAAGTGCCGGGCGAGACTCAGAATGAGTTACCGGCGCAGGAAGAGAGCGAAGAGAGTGCCGCCACCGAGAAGAGCCCGCTCGATATGTTCTGCGTCAACCTCAATGAACAGGCGCGGCTGGGCAAGATCGACCCCTTGATCGGGCGCGACCATGAAGTGGAACGCACCATTCAGGTGCTGTGCCGCCGTCGCAAGAACAACCCGTTGTTCGTGGGCGAGGCCGGCGTGGGCAAGACCGCGATTGCCGAGGGACTGGCGAAGAAGATCGTCGACGGCGAAGTACCCGAAGTGCTGGCACACAGCACCATTTATGCCCTCGACATGGGCTCGCTGCTCGCCGGCACCAAGTACCGCGGCGATTTCGAAAAACGCCTGAAGGCGGTGCTGCAACAACTCAAGAAGCAGGAGAACGCGGTCCTGTTCATCGACGAGATCCACACGATTATCGGTGCGGGCGCCGCCTCGGGCGGGGCCATGGACGCCTCGAACTTGTTGAAGCCGGTGCTGGCTTCGGGCGATCTCAAGTGCATCGGGTCGACCACGTATCAGGAATACCGCAACATCTTCGAGAAGGACCGCGCGCTGTCACGCCGTTTCCAGAAGATCGATGTCGCCGAACCTTCGGTGGAAGAGGCGGTGGAAATCCTGCGCGGCCTGAAGAACCGTTTCGAGAACCACCACGGCGTGCGCTATACATTGCAGGCGCTGCGCAGCGCGGTGGAGCTGGCGCATCGCTACATCAACGACCGGCACTTGCCGGACAAGGCCATCGACGTGATCGACGAGGCCGGCGCGAGCCAGCATCTGCTGCCGCCGAGCCGCCGCAAGAAGACGATCGGCGTGCATGACATCGAGGATATCGTCGCCAAGATCGCGCGTATCCCGCCCAAGACCGTTTCCACTTCGGACCGCGAAGCGCTGAAAACGCTCGAGCGTGACCTCAGGATGGTGGTGTTCGGCCAGGATGAGGCGATCGGGGCGCTGGCGACTGCGATCAAGATGTCGCGTTCCGGCCTCGGCCATCCGGAAAAACCCGTCGGCTCCTATCTTTTCGCCGGGCCCACGGGCGTCGGCAAGACCGAGGTCACGCGCCAGCTGGCGCGCATCCTGGGTCTGGAGCTCATCCGCTTCGACATGTCGGAGTACATGGAGCGGCACACGGTTTCGCGCCTGATCGGCGCGCCGCCCGGCTACGTCGGATTCGATCAGGGCGGCTTGCTCACCGAGGAGATCGTCAAGCATCCGCATTCCGTGCTGCTGCTCGACGAGATCGAGAAGGCGCATCCGGACGTGTTCAACCTGCTGCTGCAGGTGATGGACCACGGGACGCTCACGGACAATAACGGGCGCAAGGCTGATTTCCGCAACGTGATCCTGGTGATGACCACCAACGCGGGAGCGGATCGCCTGAGCCGCTCGAGTATAGGGTTTACCAAACAGGACCACGCCGGCGACGAGCTGCAGGAGATCAAGCGCCTGTTCAGTCCCGAGTTCCGCAACCGCATGGACGCGACGATTCAGTTCAAACCTCTGGACGAGACGACCATCGCGCACGTGGTGGACAAGTTCATCCTCGAGCTCGAAGCCCAGCTGGCGGACAAGCACGTCACCATCGAGCTGGACAATGCCGCGCGCGCCTGGCTGGCCCAGCGCGGTTACGACCCGACCATGGGTGCGCGGCCGATGGCGCGCCTGATCCAGGAACAGGTCAAGAAACCGCTGGCCAACGAGCTGCTGTTCGGCAGCCTGGCTTCCGGCGGACACGTCAAAGTCACGGCTCGCGACGAAGGCTTGGCGTTCGATTTCGTTCCTGCCGTCGATAAGACCCCGGCCTGATTTCGATCGAAATATAGATTCCCACCAACTTCCCCTCTCCCTCCGGGAGAGGGCAAAGGGTGAGGGGGATCACCCCTCATCCCCATCGGTTCCTGCCGGGGTGCGCGAACACCCCGCGCACCCGC
>JBBTKS010000006.1:0-1868 GCA_038058885.1 Pseudomonadota bacterium | reverse complement strand
CCGCGCCAGTTCGCCCGCCTGCTGCGCATCACGCAGGTTTTCGTCCGGCATGATCTGGACGAGTTCGTCACCGCGATCCATCTTTTCCGTCCCTATCGCCTGTTGCTGCGGCTCGCGCCGTGGCGGCTGTTCGCGCGCCGCGGTCTGCCGCGCGGCGTGCGCCTGCGCGAGGCGCTCGAGGAACTGGGGCCGGTGTTCGTGAAGTTCTGCCAGATGCTGTCCACCCGTCCCGACCTGCTGCCGGAAGACATCGCCGAGGAACTGGCGCGGCTTCAGGACAGCGTGCCGCCGTTTGCCGGCGATGCGTCGGTGCGTCTGATCGAGCAGGCGCTGGGCGGCAAGCTCGACGGCTTCTTCAGCGAATTCAGCCGCGAACCCATCGCCTCGGCCTCGGTGGCGCAGGTGCATATCGCGCGGCTGCATGACGGCAGTGAAGTGGCGGTCAAGGTGTTGCGTCCCGGCATCGAATCGGTCATCGAGCGCGATCTCGAACTGCTGTACATGCTCGCGCGTCTGGCCGTGCGCTACGTGCCGGATACACGCCGGTTTCGCCCCGTCGAAGTGGTGGATGAATATAACAAGACCATCCATGACGAACTCGACCTGCGGGTGGAGTCGGCGAATGCGAGCCGCCTGCGCGCCAACTTTCAAGACTCCAGCCTGCTTTACGTTCCGAAAGTCTACTGGGACCTCACCCGCCGCACGGTCATGGTGCTCGAGCGCATCCACGGCATACCCGTCGGCAACGTCGAGGGACTCAAGGCCGCCGGCGTCGACATGCGCAGGCTCGCGCACAATGGTGTGGAGATATTCTTCACGCAGGCGTTCCGCGACGGGTTTTTCCACGCCGACATGCATCCGGGCAATATCTTTGTCACGCCCGAGGGCCAGTACCGCGCGGTGGATTTCGGGATCATGGGCACGCTCGGCGAAAAGGACAAACGCTACCTCGCGGAAAATTTCCTGGCGTTTTTCAACCGCGATTACCACGCCGTGGCCGACGCCCATTTGCGCGCCGGCTGGGTCCCGGCGGGCACGCGCATCGAGGAGTTCGAGGCGGCGATCCGCACCGTGTGCGAGCCGGTGTTCGCGCGCCCCATCAAGGACATCTCCTTCGGCCGGTTCCTGCTGCACCTGTTCCAGACCGCGCGGCGTTTCAACATGGAAGTCCAGCCGCAACTGGTGCTGCTGCAGAAAACGCTGTTCAACATCGAGGGTCTGGGCCGGCGGCTTTATCCCGACCTCGACCTGTGGGAGACCGCCAAGCCCTATCTCGAGCGCTGGATGAGCGAACACATGGGGCCGCGCGCCTTTATACGAACCCTGCGTGCCGAGTTTCCCAAGTGGTGGGCCATGCTGCCGGAGATCCCGGCGCTGGTGCACGAAGGCCTGCGGCGCGCGAGCCAGGACGAATCGGCTCGGGAATCCACGGCACGCGAGATCGAGCAACTGCGCCGCCAGCTGCGCCGCCAGCATCGCCGGCTTTATTTCGCCGTCGCCGGGGGCGGTTTGCTGATTGCCGGCGCGGTGATGCTGGGCATGGACGTGACGCTTTACGGCGAGGCGTTATGGGGACGTGTTTTGGGCTGGACGCTCGCCGCGCTGGGCGGTTTTATGCTGCTGCGAGGCTGGCCGGAGCAGATTCCGTGACGGACGGCATGTCGGTCTGAAGCGCCGATATGCTAGAATTCGCGTATATATTAGGTATTGGTGAAACCGGACCGGTGTCATGAGAGCCGTCAACAAGACTATCCTCGCGGGCGCGGTGCTGCTGGCCGGCACGGGTTCGGCCTTGTCCGCTCCATCGGGAAAGCTCTCCTGGTTCGATGGCGCCCCTTTCGCGGGTGTGGGCGCCTTGGGGGTTCCCG
>JBBTKS010000005.1:0-12771 GCA_038058885.1 Pseudomonadota bacterium | reverse complement strand
CGCTTGTCACGCACATCATGCATGGCCGAAACAGCAGGTACTGGTATAATAGTTGCCGCCGGAGAGGTACCGAAGCGGTCACAACGGCGCTGACTCGAAATCAGATGGGCGGAAACGCCACGGGGGTTCGAATCCCTCCCTCTCCGCCAGTCAAAATAAAAGGGGCCCAATGGGCCCCTTTTATTTTTGCCTGTGAGCAGACGGACTCGAACTAAATGCTTCGTTGAATACGATCTCGTCGCATAAATCCAAACAACCCAACCAACCCCGACCCAAACAGCCACAGGGCGGTGGGGAGTGGCACAGCATGTACCTGAAGGTTATCCAAGTAATGCGCCTCACCGCTGATCCCACCAGCTAAGATGTAAGCAATATCTGCTGTCGGTCGTGAAATGCTGGCCGTTACAGTGGGACTGCAAAAGGGTGGACAAAATGGAGAAGAAGCACCACGACCATCACCTTGTCCCATAAAAATGGCCAGCAAATTTCCACTAGCATTGAAGGCTTTTAAGAACCCCGTGTCATCGTCATCAAAGATCAGATCAATCTGCACATAATTCACAGGGGAAGCGAAGTCTGCCCGAAGTAGCCCAATAGCGTTGTCACCCCAGTTTTTCTCTGCGTCTGGTATCGTTGTGCCGGAAACTGGGTCTTGTCCAAACATTTTTGTGCCGGTGGTCGCCACATTCGTGCCAACAAATGTTGAATATCCATCGACCACAATTACCTTGGTTGAAGGCTCTCCTTGCACGGACAGCGTAATACCCGGAAAGACTGACCTGATGTCTGTGCCCAGAGAGTAATTGTCAGGCTCCACCATGATGGTGGCGGCCTGTGCTTGGCTGAAACTCGGGATTCCAACAAACGCTGAGATCACAATCGCGGATAGCTGAACGTAAAAATAACTATTCTTCATTCTGTTCAGCCGAAGTTATCAAAGGCGATTCCGAAAGCCGGAGAGGGAGGGTGCGGCCTGAGGAGTCCTCCGTCCACGATTCGACCGGCTCACCGCGAACGGGGGACGTTCAGGGCTTCCCTGCCATTAATACGGAACCGTCTGACACGCCATGGTTTACACATGTCGCGTCATACGCTACACTTTTCATGTGATCCGGAGTTTTCGCCACAAGGGGTTGCGTGACCTGTTCATGGAAGGGACGAGCTCCGGCGTGCGGCCGGACCTGCAGAAGCGGGCATCGCGTTTGCTGAATGCGCTTAATCAGGCCCGCGCACTGGCGGACTTGGCCTATCCGGGTTTTGGACTCCACACATTGCATGGGAAACCCAAACGCTATGCAGCGTCCGTGAATGGACCTTGGCGGATTACATTCGAATGGATTGACGGCGATGCTTGGCGTGTCGATCTGGAGCAGTATCACTGACGAGAGAGGTTTGTATCATGGCGCGAGCAAAAGAGTACCCCGTTAACGAAAGCCCCAAGACCCCGCCGGTTCATCCGGGCGAAATCCTGCGCGAGGATATGCTCCCTGCGATGGGTCTGACTGTGGCGGAAGCGGCGCGGGCCCTCCGGGTCAGCCGCCAGACGCTGCATCGTATTCTGGCTGGTGCGATGGCGGTATCCCCCGAGATGGCCGTACGGCTGGGAAAGTTCTGCGGCAACGGCCCGGGCCTGTGGCTGCGGTTGCAGGCCGCCCATGATTTGTGGCATGCGGAGCGGCGCATGCGCAGTGTCGTCAAGCGGATTCCCACCCGGCGCGCGGCGTAACATCAGAATATGTTTTCATAACAAACTGCACGCGCCGACCGAATGGATAAGGACATCCTCGAAACCCTGGTCCCGATCAATTCACTGACGCCGGAAAACTTCCGGGAACTGGCGAACCAGGCCGTCATCGAAAGGTTTCCGGCCGGAAGCCAGCTGTTCAAGCAGGGCGACCACGACAGCCTTTCCATTTATCTGCTGTCGGGCGAGGTGGATCTTTCTTCCACCAATACCAATTTATCGCTGCACGTGGCGGCCGGTACCGACGAGGCGCGCTACGCGCTCGCGCAACTCAAGCCACGCCAGTACACCGGTACCGCCAAAACGCCGGTCACCGTCGCGCGGGTGGACGGCCAGCTGCTGGACCGGCTGCTCACCTGGGACCAGACCACCGGTTACGAGGTCACCGAATTCGACGGCAGCCAGGACACCGAGTGGATGATGCGCATGCTGCGCGGCGCGACGTTCCAGCAATTGCCGCCGTCCAACATCAACGCACTGTTCGCGCGTTTCGCTCCGGTCGAGGTCAAGGCGGGGCAGGCGATCATACGGCAGGGCGAGCCCGGCAAATACTACTACATCATCAAAACCGGCAAGGTCAGCGTCTCGCGCAAGGCGGACAAGACCGGCAAGGTATCGCTGCTGGCGCAACTGGGCGACGGCGATGGTTTCGGCGAAGAGGCGCTGTTGTCCGGCGCGCCGCGCAACGCCTCGGTGGTGATGCTGACGGACGGCGTGCTGATGCAGCTCACCAAAAAAGACTTCGATGAACTGATGCGCGAACCGCTGGTGAAATGGGTGACGCTGGATGAAGCCAAGACGCAGGCACAGGCCGGCGCCAGGCTGCTCGACGTGCGCACCGAGGATGAATATCGCAACGGCACGATCAAGGGCAGCGTGAACCTGCCGCTTTATTTGCTGCGCCTCAAGGCCGCCAGCCTCGACCCGAAGAGCCACTATATCGTCTTCTGCCAGACCGGCAGCCGCAGTTGCGCGGCGGCGTTTCTGCTGAGCCAGCGGGGGTTCGAGGTTTCGGTCCTGCGCGGCGGTTTGGGCGGACTTTCCCGCGCTGCCTGATTGCTTTATTGCGGAGAACCGGCCGGTAGTTTACCCTTGCGTCCCGTTTTGGCGCGAGTCGCCAAGCGTTATCCCGGAGAGGTGTCCGAGTGGGCGAGCCGGAGTATTCGCGTAGGCACTTAACGTGCATACGCGCCGGCGAGCGCCCGCACATGGATGTGCGGGCCGGGGCAGATCGAGGTCGTGGTGCTGCGCCAGGGACGGCAGGCACAGAATTTCGGAGAGGTGTCCGAGCGGTTTAAGGAGCACGCCTGGAAAGTGTGTGTGCGTCAAAAACGCACCGAGGGTTCGAATCCCTCCCTCTCCGCCATTACCCAAGCCGGGGGTTGTTACCCCCGGCTTGGGTAATGGCAAAGTGTGAAAGGTATTCGAACCCGAAGGGTTCGGAATCCTGACGTGCATGGATGCACTAATGTCGCGAGAGCACAGGGGCGAAGCGGAATAGAAAAAGGTCCAGTGGACCTTTTTCCCGCTGAGCGGGCGAGGCAGGATGCCGAGCCCCGGCTTTTGAGCGAAGCAGGACAGCGCAGCGAAGAAAGTGCGGAGCGACCTCCCTTATTTTCGCGGCAAGACCTGCCCGCTGTTCCACTGAAGCCGCACGATTATTTCACATGACAGGAAAAACAAAGTTCGTCGCGTGAGCGGCCCGTGGTTAACTCTTTCGTGACGGTGCACAGCGGTTTCGCCGGTTGGGCGGATGACAACGTCTCGTTGAGCGCCACCGTCTCGTTCTTGACCTTGTGACAGGTGATGCAGGCCACCCGGCCGTCGACCAAGCGGATGTCCGGGTTCAGGAGGCTGGCCGGCCAGTAGCCCCGTGGTTTGTTGTGCACGGACTCTTCGTAAACCATCCCGACGGGATGATCGTTATCCATGCTGAACCCGTGACTGGGCGCGCCGTTCCAGGAGTAGCGCACGTTGACGTTTTTGGCTGTGGATCCGTTGTGGCATCCGAGACATTCGCCCGCGATCTTGTCCACCAGGTTTTCCGGCGCGGGGTTCGCCTGTGCTTCCTGGCCCAGGATGAAGTTGCGGAAACTGTCCGCGAAGCTGCCGGCGGCGACGATTTCGGTGCTGCCCGCGAGCCAGAGCGCCAACAAGATCTTTACGTATTTCACGATGCCCTCCTTTCGTCCGCGAAAGGAAGGTTCAGGGAGTGAGACGCTGCGGCCTGATCACACACGCCCAGTATCAAGGCAGTGCGCGTTTCTGCGGCAGTCCCTCTACCACGACCTTCCAGTCACAGGCAGGTAACTTTGCGTCCCAGCCTTTCGGCTGGTTTGCCTTTGTCACGAAACGGTTCTCTTGACTCCCGTACCGATACCGTAGAAGCGCGGAAGCCATCCCATATCTTGCAAAAGTCCTGCCAGCGCCTGGCGGCCCGCGCGGGAGGGGAGGGGGCGGAAAAACCTTTAGAATTCAGGCTGGACCGGGGCTGGCCAGGAACAGGGTGCGCGGGAATCGGTCAGATTGCCTAATCGTGTAGTGGCAGGTGCTGAGGTGCGGCAGTATCCGGAAATGCTTATCCCTGTGCCTGCCGGTTTGCCTGGCGATTTGACCGTGGCTCCGAACGGCAGAAAAACGGTAATCGAGAGGTCGGGTGGTGGGGAGCAGTTACGCTGAGGATTTTCGTATGTGCGTAATGTTTATGTCCTTCGCTTGAAATTTCTCCCCCTGTACGCGAGCGTGTCGTTTGACTTGACCGCTTTTTTCCATGCCAAGTTTTCGGCGAGGAAAGCATAACGAGACGATTCCCTATTAACTCCCTGTTATCAGCTACGGTTACCGCCACCGCCACACCGTGATACACTTTCGTCCCACAGATTGATTATGGCGGTGAGAGCCGGTCCCCTCGGCGACGGAAGCTTGTGAACCCGGTCAGGTCCGGAAGGAAGCAGCCGCAGCACGCATTTCGGGTACTGGGGTGTGGTTGGCTCGAACCGCCACCCGTTACGGAAGTCCTTTATCGATGGCATACCAACGTCCATGAGTTATCAGGTTCTGGCGCGCAAATGGCGCCCCCGAAACTTTTCCGAGCTCGTGGGCCAACAGCATGTCGTGCAGCCGCTGGTCAACGCGCTTGACCATGGCCGGTTGCATCATGCCTTTCTGTTCACCGGCACCCGCGGGGTGGGCAAGACCACCATCGCCCGTATTCTCGCGAAATCCCTGAACTGCGAAACCGGCGTTACCTCGAAGCCCTGCGGCCAGTGCAGCGCCTGCCAGGAAGTGGACGAGGGACGCTTCGTGGACCTGATCGAGGTGGACGCCGCCTCGCGCACCAAGGTGGACGACACGCGCGATCTGCTCGACAACGTGCAATACGCGCCGACGCGCGGCCGCTACAAGGTCTATCTCATCGACGAAGTGCACATGTTGTCCACCCATAGTTTCAACGCGCTGCTGAAAACACTGGAAGAGCCGCCGCCGCACGTCAAATTCCTGCTTGCCACCACCGATCCACAGAAGCTGCCGGTCACGGTGCTGTCGCGCTGCCTGCAATTCAATCTCAAGCGTCTGCCGGTCGAGCAGATCGCCGCGCAAATCCAGAAGATACTGGACGCGGAAGGCAACGCTCATGATGCCGGCTCGATCAAGCTGCTGGCGCGCGCCGCCGACGGCAGTATGCGCGACGGCCTCTCGCTGCTCGATCAGGCGATCGCCTACGGCGGGGGTCAGGTCACCGAGCCGGAAGTGCGCGCCATGCTCGGAACGATCGATCAGAATTTCATTGAGCAGTTGTTGCAGGGATTGGAGGCCGGCGATGTCGGCGCGCTGCTCAAGGCGGTGACCGAGGCGACGGAATTCGGCCTGGATTACGAGGCGCTGCTGAAAGAATTGCTGTTAACGTTACATCGTATAGCCCTGGCGCAGGCCGATCCGGCGCTGGCGGGTGAAGAAGGCGAGAGCATTCTGGCCCATGCCCATGCCATATCACCGCAGGACGTGCAGCTTTACTACCAGATCGGCGTGACCGGGAGCCGTGACCTGCCGTTTGCCCCGGACCCGCGCAGCGGGCTGGAGATGATCCTGTTGCGCATGGTGGCGTTTCGTCCGGCGGAAGCGGGCGAGGTGCGCACCGCCGTTTCAACTACTGCCGCGCCGTTGTCAAAAACCGCAGCCCCGGCCGCGACAGCGCCACGAGCCGCTCCATCCGTGGCAGCGAAGCCCGCACCCATCCCTGTGGTTACGCCGCCCGCCGCCACGGCGGCGCAAAACCCCGGCGCCCCGGCGGCGAAATGGAGCGAAGTGGTGGCGCAACTCGGGCTCGCGGGTCTCGTGCGTGAACTGGCCAGCAACACGACGCTCGAATCCTCTGACAACGGCGCCATGGTGCTGGTGCTGGAAGAAGTGCACGGCAAGCTGCTCAACAAGGAGCGCGAAGCGGAGTTGAAGCAGGCGCTGGAAAAATACTACGGCAACCCGGTCAAGCTGACACTGCGGATCGGGCGCCCCGCGGTGGAAACGCCGGCGAAGGAGAAAACCCGTTTGCAGGATGAAAGGCAGCAGGCCGCGGTGCAGGCGATCACGGACGACCCCAACGTGCGCGCGCTGCAGGAAAAATTCAATGCCCGGGTGAACCCGGCTTCGATTCGACCCAAGGTTTAACGCAAGACGAGGAGCACATGAAAGGCGGACTGGGAAATATCATGAAGCAGGCGCAAGCGATGCAGGAAAACCTGCGCAAGGCGCAGGAGCAGCTCGCGACCATCGAGGTTACGGGCAGCAGTGGCGGCGGCATGGTCAGCGTCATCATGACCTGCCGGCACGATGTGAAGCGCGTGCAGATCGACCCGAGTTTGTTGCAGGACGACAAGGAAGTGCTGGAGGATCTGGTCGCCGCGGCGATGAACGACGCCGTGCGCAAAGTGGAGAAGACCACCGAGGAAAAGATGGCGGGGCTCACCGCCGGGCTCAACATTCCCGGCATGAAGTTGCCGTTCTGATCAATAGACAGGATTAACAGGATTGTTCAAGAATGAAAGACAAGATTCATCAACTATTTTCAATTTTATTTTTTAATCCTGTAACAGGTTGATGAAAAACTCACTCAAACATCCGAACCCGTCATTCCGGCGCAAGCCGGGTGAGGCGGGGTTTTCGCGAACATACTTAACGTATGTTCGCGCCGCCGAACGGGTGCAATGTTCTTATTGCACCCCGGGCAGCAACAGCATATTAATGATTTCATTGCTTTTAATGATCTGGACCCCGGCTTTCGCCGGGGTGACGATGCTTTTTTCAGCACCTTGGTAAATCCTGTCTATTTAGATTCTGCCATGAACGACATCACCGCCCTCGAAGCGCTCAAGCAGGCCCTGCGCCGGCTGCCGGGCGTGGGCCCGAAGAGCGCGAGCCGCATGGCCTATCATCTGCTCGAACGCGACCGCGAGGGCGCGCGCCAGATCGCGCAGGCGCTCACCAACGCGGTCGAGCGCATCATCCACTGCAAGCGCTGCAACAATCTGAGCGAAACCGAACTGTGCCCGATCTGCGCGTCGGCACGGCGCGACAAATCGCTGCTGTGCGTGGTCGAGTCGCCCTCCGATCTCGTTTCGCTCGATCAGTCCGGGGTCTACAACGGCCTGTACTTCGTGCTCATGGGGCGGCTGTCGCCGCTCGATGGTATCGGTCCGGAGGAAATCGGCATACCCCGGCTCGAAGCCTTGCTGGATGAAGGGACCATCAAAGAAGTCGTTCTCGCCACCAACCTCACGGTGGAGGGCGAAGCCACCGCGCACTACATCAGCGATCTGGTGCGCGCCCGCCACATCAAGGCCACGCGCATCGCCTATGGCGTGCCCATCGGCGGCGAACTGGAATACACCGACCGCAATACGCTTGCCCGCGCACTGGCCGGCCGGCGCGAGGCGTGATTAGAAACTATCTTAATAATGGACGTAGGGTGGGCATTGCCCACCATCGGATGGTTATCGAAGTCACTGGTGGTGGGCGATGCCCACCCTACCAATGCTGGCCGGCCGGCGCGAGGCGTGATTAACTAACCAATAAATCTCTGCTCGCGTTCCCGCGCGCGCATCGTTCCGCCTGCAAGGAGCCCGCGGTCATGCCCAGTGAGTCGCTGCTGTTCATGGTGTTTCTGATCTTCACCGGCGCGGCGGTCTTCGCCACGCTGGCGCTGTATGCGCGCCAGGCGCTGATCGTGTCCTATATCGTGCTCGGCGTGGTGATGGGCCCGTCGCTGCTCGGCTGGGTGACGGATGCCTCGCTCATCAAAGGCGTGGCCGACATCGGCATCATGTTCCTGCTGTTCCTCCTCGGTCTCAACATGCACCCGCAGAAGCTGCTGCGGCTGCTGGGTTCGGCAACGATCATCACCGGCGTGAGTTCACTGGTTTTCGGCGCTCTCGGCGTGCTGGCCGGCTATCTGCTGGGTTATACCGTGGTCGAGTCGCTCGTGGTCGGCGGCGGGCTCATGTTCTCGAGCACCATCGTCGGCCTGAAACTGTTGCCGACCACGGTGCTGCATCATCGGCATACCGGCGAGATCATGATCAGCATCCTGTTGTTGCAAGACGTGATCGCCATCGTGCTGTTGCTGGTTCTTCAGGCTGGTATCGGTCAGCAGGACTTGTTCACGGACGTGGGCAGGTTGGCGCTCGCGCTGCTCGGAGTTTGCGGGCTGGCCTACCTGGTGGAGCGTTATGTGCTGCTGCCGCTGATCGCGCGTTTCGACGTCATTCAGGAATATATCTTTCTGCTCGCGATCGGCTGGTGCCTGGGGCTGGCGGAGCTTTCCGTGTGGCTTGGGCTGTCACACGAGATCGGCGCTTTCGTCGCCGGGGTGGCGCTGGCCTCCAGCCGCATCTCGCTGTTTATCGCCGAAAACCTGAAACCGCTGCGGGACTTTTTCCTGATCATTTTCTTTTTTACGCTCGGCGCCGGGCTCGATATCAAGTTGCTGGCGGACGTGCTGATGCCGGCGATTGTGCTGGCGGTCGTGGTGCTCGCGTTGAAACCCTGGGTGTTCCGCTGGCTGTTGTCGAATGCCGGCGAGAGCCCGCCGCGCGCCATGGAAATAGGAATGCGACTCGGGCAGGGCAGCGAGTTCACTCTGCTGATCGCGGTGCTGGCTCTGGAAACCGGCGTCGTGCGTCATCAGGCGGCCCATCTGCTCGAACTGACCACCATTCTTTCCATGATGGTCTCGATGTACCTGATCGTCTGGCGCTATCCGACGCCCATCGCGGTGCGCGATGACCTCCGCCGCAACTGATGTTCTGATTATCGGCTGCGGCGACATCGGCGAGCGCGTCGCCCGGCTCGAACGGTCAGAGGGCTGTGCCGTCGCCGGCCTGGTCCGCTCGGAGAAATCTGCGCGGCGCCTGCGTGCCGCGGGCATCCAGCCGATCACGGTCGATCTCGATTCCCCGGCGTCCTTGAATAATCTTCCCGTCAAGGACGCGGTCGTGTATTACTTCGCCCCACCGCCGGACACGGGGGTGACCGACCCGCGCATGGAGACGTTCGTTTCGGTGCTGACGCCCTCTAATCTGCCCAAGCGGATTATGCTGATCAGCACCACCGGCGTTTATGGCGATTGCCATGGCGAGTGGGTGACGGAGGATCGGCCGCCGAATCCGCAGGCGGATCGCGCCCGGCGCCGTCTCGCGGCGGAAACCGCGCTCCAGGCCTGGAGCAAGGCGAGCGGAGTATCGATCGTGATCCTGCGCGTACCGGGTATTTACGGCCCGGGGTATTTGCCCGAGGAGCGGCTGCGTTCCGGCGAGCCGGTTCTGCGCGAGGACGAATCGCCCTTCAGTAATCGCATCCATGCCGACGATCTCGCTCGCATTTGCATCGCCGCGGCGCACCATGTCCATCCGAGCCTTCTCTACAATGTCAGCGACGGGCATCCGACAACCATGACGGATTTTTTCTACCGCGTGGCGGATGTGTTCGGGATACCGCGCCCGCCGGCGGTTACCTTGGAAGAGGCGCGCCGCCGGCTGGGGGAAGGCATGCTTTCCTATCTCGCGGAATCGAAGCGTATCGACAACCGGCGCATGCGCGAGGAGCTGGGCGTGGAATTGATGTATCCGGATCTGGCGGCGGGCCTGGCTTCGTGTTTTGAAAGGTGCGGATAATCGTGGGAATAGGGGCAATCATTCACCCAGGAGGGCGTTGAGCTTGGCGGCGCCGATGAAGTCGTTTTCCGACAATCCCTTGATGCTGTGCGTGCTGAAACGCACGTGACAGCGGTTGTAACCGACTTCGATGTCCGGATGGTGGTCTTCGCGGTGCACGACCCAGGCGAGCGCGTTCACGAACGCCATGGTTTCGTAGTAATTCTTGAACTTGAAAGTGCGGCTGATCTCGGAGGCGGTTTCATTCAATGACCAACCGGGCGTTTGCTGAATCAGGTCGGCGGCGTGGTCGCGCGGCAGCGGCGGCGTGCCGGGCGCGCAGGGCTTGCAGGACTTGCGCGTGAGGTCGTCCATGACGTTCCCCGGTTATTTGAATTTGTAATAGGTTTCGTTCAGGAATTTCACCAGATCGTTCACCTGGGTCTTTCCCAGCGTGACATCGGTCATGTGTTCGCAATTGTGGATCTGCTGAGTTAATCCCTCAAGGCTCTTGACCTTGTGGTCCTTACGCTTGTGAACGCTGTCGTTGTGACACGACGTGCAACTGGCGTCATACAGTTTCTTGCCGTTGGCGGCGTCGCCCGGCAGCGTCGCGGCCTGGGTGGAAACGGAAAGGACGGCGACAATCGGAAACAAGAATAATGACTTGAGCATGGTTCCTCCTTGTGTACAGTGTTAAAGCTTGCCTGCCAGATGCGCGATGCGCAGCGCGGCAGGTGGATGCGAATCGTAGAAAGCCGAGTGCAGCGGGTCGGGAGTGAGGGTGCTGGCATTTTCCCGGTAGAGCTTGACCAGCGCGCTGACCAGTTCACCGGCATCAGTCTGTTCGGCGGCGAAGCTGTCGGCCTCGTATTCGTAACGGCGCGAGCCCCAGGCGAGCAGCGGCTGCAGGAAGAAGGTGAACACCGGCCCGATCAGCATGAACAGCATCAGTGCCGCGTGCGTCGAAGGCTGCGACATTCCCAGACCGGCGTAGAACCACGGTTGCATGACAAGCCATCCGAGAATGGCGAGTCCGGCCAGGCTGAACCCGAAGGTGAGTACCATGCGTTTCATCACGTGCCGGCGCTTGAAGTGCCCGAGTTCGTGCGCCAGCACCGCCTCGATTTCTTTCTCGCCCAGATGCTCGAGCAGCGTGTCGAAGAACACGATGCGCTTGGTCTTGCCGAAGCCGGTAAAGTAGGCGTTGCCGTGGGCGCTGCGGCGCGAGCCGTCCATGACGAAAATGCCGCGCGACCGAAAACCGGTGCGTTCCAGCAGCGACTGGATGCGCTCACGCACGGAGCCTTCCTTGAGCGGGGTGAATTTGTTGAAGATCGGCGCGATCAGCGCGGGGTAGGCCCAGACCAGCAGCAGCGTGAAACCGCCCCACAGCAGCCAGACGTACACCCACCACAGTGCGCCGGTCTCCTGCATCAGCCACAGCGCGGCGATGGCCAGCGGCGCGCCGAGGATGCCGAGCAGCAGAGTCTTCTTGATCATGTCGGCCACGAACAGCCCGGGGTTGGTTTTGTTGAAACCGAAGCGGTTCTCGATCACGAAGGTTTGATACACGGACATCGGCAACCCGAACAGGCCCATGAGGATGAACACGCTGAGGATGAAGACGGTTCCGGTGCCCAGTTCGCCCCAGCCGAAATCGCGGCACAGCCGGTCGAGCCACTCCAGACCTCCGCCTACCGTCCACAGGGCAAGCAGCAGCGTGCCGTAGCTGTCTTCAATGCGTCCGAAACGGGTGTGCGCCATGGTGTAGTCGGCGGCCTTCTGGTGATCCTCAAGCGTGATCTTGTTGCGGAAGGCGTCGGGCACGGCGGCGCGATTCGCGGTTACATGGCGGATATGGCGGTTGGCGAGCCACAACTCCGTCAGCAGCGACAGACCGAGCAGGGACAGAAAGATGATCGTGAAGGTATTCATATCAGGGGAATGTTATCATTCCGGCACAAGAGACAGTAGGTAGCCCGAATAATTCCTTGTTCCCCCAAGGGAGGCGGGATTTTCCCGATTCGAGTGGCCCGCATTTAAATCCGGAGAGCGCACATGGCACAATCACCCAACGGGGCGCAGAGCAGCAACGCCCTGATCTGGATTGACCTGGAAATGACAGGGTTAAATCCGGAAACCGACCGGATCATCGAGGTCGCCACCATCATTACCGACAGCGAACTGAACATTGTCGAGGAAGGTCCGGTGTTTGCGGTGCACCAGTCTGATGCCATGCTCGCGGGCATGGACGACTGGAACCAGCGCACCCACGCGGGAACGGGTTTGATCGAGCGCGTGAAGCAGTCGCCGTATTCCGAGGCCGACGTCGAGCGTCTCACGCTCGAATTCCTCCAGAAGCACGTCCCGAAGAATAAATCCCCGATGTGCGGCAACAGCATCTGCCAGGACCGGCGCTTCCTGGCGCGCACCATGCCGCAACTGGAAGCGTGGTTTCATTATCGAAATCTCGATGTCAGTTCCATCAAGGAACTCGTGAAACGCTGGAAGCCGAGCCTGTGCAGTGGGTTGGTGAAGAAGAACACGCACAAGGCGCTCGACGACATCCGCGAATCCATCGACGAACTCAAGTACTACCGGGAACACTTCTTTGTAAAGTAGGGGCGCAATTCATTGCGCCCAAAAACAATACAATTATATTGAGCCGCCTCCGGCGGCGTATTACTTGTGGGTGGCTGACCCACGAGATTCAATGTAGCGTGCGCTGCGCGCACGAGTTGAAACGTTAATAGCGGGATGCTCCGCCCCTGCACCCTGGGCGCGTGGGCGGAGCATCCCGCTATTAGCTTTTGAATGGTGCGGATAGCTTGCAGCCCGGGGTGCAACAAAACACATTGCACCCGTTCAGCGGCGCCAATG
>JBBTKS010000004.1:0-2821 GCA_038058885.1 Pseudomonadota bacterium | reverse complement strand
GAGTGTGTGCGATGGAGGCGCCGGCGGCGGGGCCGAAATTCTTGAATACCAGCACATAGCGCAGGCGTGAGTTGGATTGGTAAAGTTGTTCCATGCGTTCGCGATAGGCGCCGAACAGCAACGCCAGATGCGGCTCGCTCATTTCGTGAATCGCGATGCCATGCTGGTTATGGTCGATCATCACCTCGTGCCGGCCGTAACCGTCGATGGTTTGCTGCAGCCCGAAGCTCAGGTTGGGGTTCGAACGATCATCGCCCAGCACCGGGTAAAGATTCTCGACGATGCGGATTTCCCAGTTCTTTTCTTCCGGGTAGGCGGCGATGACGGGCGGCGTCATGTGTTCGTTGCCGGTGCAGAACGGGCAGGTTTCCACGTGGGTGCGTGTGTCGCGCGGCGCGGGCTCCTCGGCTTTTTTCGGGCGCATGCTGCGCGCGGTCGCGACCAGCACCGACTCGCTCGGCACGATGGGGTTGATGCGGATTTCGCGGACGATTTTCTCAATGGGCGTTGTCATGGGCCGGCAGCTTAAAACAGGGCGCGCAGCGGCGCCATAAAAATGCTCTGATTAGCCCATAAATGCCGTCTCCCGCGAGCATCGGCGCAACCTTGTCATCGGCGGGGGGCGCAAGTACCATGCGCCTTTCCCCGAAACATTTTCAGGTGTGTAGCTTATGTTCCAAGGCAGCATGGTGGCCCTGGTCACGCCCATGAACGAGGACGGGTCGCTCGACCGGCCTGCCCTGCGTCGCCTGGTGGATTTCCATATCGAGAACGGCACCGACGCCATTGTCGCCGTCGGCACCACCGGCGAGTCGCCGACGCTCGACATGGACGAGCATTGCGAGGTGATCCGTCTCACGGTGGAGTACGCCAAGGGGCGGGTGCCGGTGATCGCGGGCACGGGCGCGAATTCGACCACCGAGGCCATCGAACTCACGCGTTGCGCCGAGCACGCCAGGGCGGATGCCTGCCTGCTGGTGACGCCTTACTACAACAAGCCGACCCAGGAAGGACTGTACCTGCATCACCGGGCCATTGCCGAGGCCGTGCCGATCCCGCAGATACTATATAATGTGCCCGGACGCACCGCCTGCGACATGCTGCCCGAAACCGTCGAACGTCTCGCCGACATTCCTAATATAGTTGGCATCAAGGAAGCGACCGGCAACCTGGACCGCGCGCGCGACATCCTGCGCCGCTGCGGGAAGAAGCTGGATCTTTATTCGGGCGATGATGCCACGGCGCTCGATTGCATGCTGCTCGGCGCCAAGGGCGACATCTCGGTCACGGCCAATGTCGCCCCCAGGCTGATGCACGAGATGTGCAAGCTCGCGCGCGCCGGCAAGGAAAAGGAGGCGCGCGCCATCAACGACCGTCTCATGGGCCTGCACAAGGAGCTTTTCATCGAGGCCAATCCAATACCGGTGAAGTGGGCACTAAACGAGATGGGGCTGATCAAAGGGGGTATCCGCCTGCCGCTGACGCCGCTGTCGTCGAAGTATCACGAGACCGTGCGGTCAGCCATGCGCGCGGCGGGCGTTATCACCTGATCCATGACCGATTTCATAGCCGAGGCTCCATGACGAAACGATTCGCCACCATCCTGCTTTGCCTGCTGGCCGCGCTGGCCGTCAGCGCCTGTCAGACCATCGCCGAGAAGCGCAAGATCGATTACAAGTCCACGCGCACGCTACCGTCGCTCGATATCCCGCCGGACCTGTCGCTCCCGGAGGGCAGCAAGGCGGCGACCGAAGCGGCACCGGGCACGTCAACCTATTCGGGATTAGCGACCGAAACGGGGGCCGCAAGCAAGGCGTCCGCGGGCGGGGACGTGCTGCCGGATATTGACGGCATCCGTGTGCAGCGCGACGGCCAGACCCGCTGGCTGGTGGTCAAGCTGCCGGCCGATCAGGTCTGGCCCAAACTGCGCGAATTCATCCTGAATAACGGGCTGCTGATCGACAAGGAGAATCCGCAGACCGGGGTCATCGAAACCGACTGGGCGGAGAACCGCGCGAAAGTCGGCACGAGTTTACAGAAGGTGCTCGCCAAGTCCCTGGGCACGCTGTACTCGACCGGAACGCGCGACAAGTTCCGGTTCCGCCTCGAAAAGGGCGCCGCGGCCGGCACGACCGAAATCTACATCAGTCATCGCGGCATGGAAGAAATCATCGTCACCCGGGAAGGCGGTTCCAATCTCGGCGAAACCCGCTGGGGCCCGCGTCCGTCCGACCCCGGGCTGGAGGCGGAAATGCAGCGTCTGCTGATGGTGAGCCTGGGCGTGAAAGATGACAAGGCGAAGAGCATGATCGCCACGGCCGAGGCGACGCCGCCGGCCGAGCGCGCCAAGCTGACGCGTGAAGGCGAGCGTACCTCGCTCAGCCTGCCGGAGGATTTCGAACGTGCCTGGCGGCGTGTCGGGCTGGCGCTGGATCGCACCAGCTTCACCGTGGAAGACCGCGATCGCTCGAAGGGCATCTACTACGTGCGTTACATCGACCCGGACAAGCCGCAGAAGAAAAAAGGCTTTTTCTCGCGCCTGTTCAGCGGCAAGGACAAAGAGCCGACGAACGATTACCAGATTCTCGTCAAGGGCAGCGCGACGGCATCCCGGGTGGATGTGTTGGGCAAGGACGGCGCGCCGGAGCTGTCCAAGACGGGCGAACGCATCTTGACGTTGCTCTACGAGCAACTTAAGTGAGGCGTTGGACGTGAGGGGTAAGGCGTAAGGCGTAAGGAGTGAGGAGCAAGAGCGTGAGGAGTGAAGAGTTAGGCGTAAGACATGAAAAGAATTTTACTCCTCACTCCTAACGCCTCACTC
>JBBTKS010000003.1:0-5812 GCA_038058885.1 Pseudomonadota bacterium | reverse complement strand
ATTATCGGTGAACGCCGCCAGATCCTCGAACACCGGGACATCCGCCAGCGCCTTGCTTTTCTTCAGGGTACGCTTGCCCTTGCCGGTGCGCACCAGCACCGGACGCGCCGAAACCAGACGCGCCACGATGATATCCCGCTCGGTATCCCCCACCGAATAAACGCCGCTCAGGTTCACCTTGAGGCGCTCGGTGACTTCCTGGTACAGGCCGGGCTGCGGTTTGCGGCAACCGCAGTTGTCCTCGGGCCGATGGGGACAGAAGAAGATGGCGTCGATCTCACCGCCCTTGGCACGCACCGCCTCGAGCATCTTGGAGTGAATGCGCCCGAGCATGTTCATGTCGAACAGCCCGCGGCCCACGCCGGACTGGTTGGTGACGACCACGACCTTGTAGCCCTCGCGGTGCAGGCGCGCGATCGCTTCGAGGCTGCCGGGGATCGGCACCCACTCCTCGGGCGACTTGATGTATTCGTCCGAGTCGTGATTGATGACGCCGTCGCGGTCGAGGATGACGAGTTTCATGTGTCGCGGAACTCCGACACGCGGATGCGGCCGTTGATCATGCGCGACTCGCGGCTTTGCACCTTTTTCATCTTGTCCCAGAACGCCTGGCGCAGATCGAAATCCGCCGCGATCGCCGTGCCAAGAATCAGGATGAACAAATCGGCACATTCCTCGGCGAGCTGTTCCTTGTTCTTTCCCTTGGTCACACAGGCCGATATTTCGCCGAGCTCTTCGGTCATCAATGCCACACGATAGGCCAGTTCCTCGCCCCCGGTTTCGCGGAAGCGGTGCTTGTCGTGGAAGGCCTGCACCGTCGCGAGCATGTCCTGATAGGAATCCATATTCATAGACATATCCTCAACTTTGCAGCCGCGAAATATCCGCGACATTCAGAAACAGGTTGCCCAGGCGATTGAGCAGCGCCAGACGATTATCACGCACGGCGCTGTCGTCCACCATCACCATGACCTTGTCGAAAAATTCATCCACCGCCGGGCGCAGTCCTGCCAGGCGCTTGAGCGCCTCGGCATAATTGCCCACCTTGAAAAGCGGCGCCACCTGGGCTTCCAGGGTCTGCACCGCCTCGGAAAGCTTGCGCTCCGCCGGTTCGGCCAGCCGCGCGGCATCCACCTTGTCGGAGGGCGTCCCGCCCGCCTGACGCAGAATGTTGCGGATGCGCTTGTTGGCGGCAGCGAGTGCCTGGCCTTCGGGTAGCGCCCGGAATTCCTTGAGCGCCTTCAGGCGCGGCAGCACCTGGTCCAGGCGCGCAGGGTTGAGCGACACCACCGCGTCGATCTCGTCCGGCTCGAAACCTTTCTCCTTGAGATAGGGTTTGAGGCGCTCGAGCATGAAGCCATGCAGGTCCTGCGCCGCGCTGTCGGCAATGACGCCATTTGGAAACTGGCTGCGCGCGCTGACAAGCAGGTCTTTCACATCGAGCGGCAGGGATTTCTCCACCAGGATACGCACCACCCCCAGCGCCGCGCGCCGCAGGCCGAAGGGATCCTTCTCGCCGGTCGGCACCAGACCGATGCCGTAGATGCCGACCAGGGTTTCGAGCTTGTCCGCCAGCGCCACGCAGACCGCGATCGGTTGCTTCGGCAGCTCGCCGCCCGCGGTGCGCGGCCAGTAATGTTGCTCGACGGCATCCGCCACCACCGTGGGCTCATGGTCGTATTTGGCGTAATAACGTCCCATGATGCCCTGCAACTCCGGGAACTCGCCCACCCTCTCGGTGAGCAGATCGGCCTTGCTCAACTGCGCCGCGCGCTCGGAATGCGCCCGGTCGGCCTTGAGCAGTTGCGCGATCTTGCCGGAGAGCTTTTCCAGCCGCTGCACACGCTCAAGCTGGCTGCCGAGCTTGTTGTGGTAGACGACATTACCCAGCCGCGGCAGGCGGTCCGCCAGCCTTTGCTTGCGGTCCTGGTCGTAGAAAAACCGGGCATCCGACAACCGCGCGCGCAGCACGCGCTCGTTGCCGTGAATGATCTCCTTCGGGTTGGCGGCCTGCATGTTGCTCACGAACAAAAACCGCGGCAGGAGTTTTCCTTCCTTGTCGGCGAGCGGGAAATATTTCTGATGTTGCTGCATGCTGATGATGAGGCACTCCTTCGGCACTTCGAGAAAGGCCGGGTCGAAGCCGCCCGCGAGCACGACCGGATATTCGACGAGGCTTGTTACTTCATCCACGAGCTCGTCGCTCTTGCCCAAACTCCAGCTGGTATCGGCGGCAATCTTTTTTGCTTCGACATCCAGCGACTTGCGAATGGCCTCGCGTCGTGTTTCGAACGCGGCATACACCCTGCCCGACTGCTTCAGGATTTTTTCGTAGTCCTTGGCCTGCTTGATCGTGACCGGGCCTTTGCTGAGAAAACGGTGGCCGAGGGTTTTGTTGCCGCTTTTAAGCCCCAGCACCGTGCCCGGAATGACCTTCTTCCCGTGCAACAGGATCACGCCATGCACCGGGCGCACGAACTGCGCCTCGCCATCGCCCCAGCGCATGACTTTGGGAATCGGCAATCTCTTGAGAGCGGCTTCGACAATCGCTGAAAGATGCTGCTTGAGAGCCTCGCCTTTCTGCTTGGAGCGATAAACGAAGTACTCACCCTTATCGCCAGAGACTTTCTCAAGCTTCGCCGGCTCCACGCCGCAGGATTTGGCGAATCCGATCAACGCCGGTGTCGGCCGGCCCGCGGCGTCGAGCGCAGTTGCCACCGCAGGCCCCTTGCGCTCGATCATGCGGTCCAGTTGTTTATCGAGCACACGTGGGACCATCACTGCCAAGCGCCGTGGCGTAGCGAATTCTTCAAAATCGTTATGATCGATAAATCCTTTATCCTTGAGATAATCGGTAATCGCGTCGGCAAACGCGACCGATAATCGCTTGAGCGACTTGGGGGGTAGTTCTTCGGTAAGCAGTTCTACCAGCAGAAGTGCGCCATGGATGGCGCGCCTACGGACCGAAGGATGGAAAGGCTCTGGCATATTCATTTCGCCTTCTTCTGCTTAAGCAGGGGCCGCTCTCGGCCATCCTTGGCCTTCGCGGCACTTGTGCTCCTGCACATCGGAAAACCCAGCCGCTCGCGCGAGTCGTAGTAGCTCTGCGCCACCAGGCGCGCGAGGGCGCGCACGCGCCCGATGTAGGCGGCGCGCTCGGTGGTGGAAATGGCGCCACGCGCATCGAGCAGATTGAACGTGTGCGAGCACTTCATCACCATCTCGAAACCGGGCAACGGCAGGTTCAGATCCATCAGGCGCCTGGCCTCGGATTCGTAATCGTTGAACTGCTGCAGCAACCAGTTCACGTTCGAATGTTCGAAGTTGAATTTCGACTGTTCCACCTCGTTCTGGTGATACACATCGCCGTAGCTCGTGCCTTTCGTCCAGGCGAGATCGAAAACGTTTTCAACCCCCTGCAGGTACATCGCGAGGCGCTCCAGACCGTAGGTGATCTCGCCCAGCACCGGCTTGCACGGCAGCGAGCCGACTTCCTGGAAATAGGTGAACTGCGTCACCTCCATGCCGTCGAGCCAGACTTCCCAGCCGAGGCCCCAGGCGCCGAGCGTGGGCGATTCCCAGTCGTCCTCGACGAAACGGATGTCGTGTTTTTTCGTGTCGATGCCGATCGCACGCAATGAATCGAGATAGAGGTCCTGGATGTCATCCGGCGATGGCTTGAGCACCACCTGGAATTGGTAGTAATGCTGCAAGCGGTTGGGGTTCTCGCCGTAGCGCCCATCCTTCGGGCGGCGCGACGGTTGCACGTACGCGGCCTTCCACGGTTCCGGTCCGAGCGCGCGCAGGAAGGTCGCGGTATGGAACGTCCCCGCGCCCATCTCGATATCGTACGGCTGCAGGATGACGCAGCCCTGGCGGGCCCAGTACCGGGACAAGGTAAAGATGAGTTCCTGGAAGGTCACGGGCGTATTTTTTTGCGGGGCGTCCGGCTCGTTTGGCCGGATTATACCCTGCCCCGCCCCCGGGTACACGACGGCATCAGCGTGGATTGGCGCGAATCGAGAGGTCTTCCACCGGCGGTTTGTCGGCGCTATCGGTGGCCGGGGGTTCACGGTGGCTTTCTGCCGGAGGTGGCACGCTTCCGGTTTCGGGCATGGGTTCGTTCATGTCGCTGCCGTTGTCCGGCGGTGGCGCAAAAAGTTCGGGCGTACGTTCGTACACGGTGTCGACGGCGTCGCCCGGGTAGCGTTCCAGCAGCGCGAAAATCTTCCGGGCGCGCTTTTCGAAATAGCGCGTGTGGGTAACCGGATTGTTTTTCACCGGGCTCGGCAGGCTGGCGGTGAGTTCCGCCGCCTGCGCCGCGGACAATTGATCGGAGGCGAGTCCCCAGTACGCTTGCGCCGCCGCCTGCACGCCGTATAGGCCGCGCCCGAACTGCGCCACGTTGAGGTAGAGCTCGAGGATGCGCCGCTTGTTGAGGTTCCGTTCCATGCCCCAGGTGAGGATCAACTCATGCCACTTGCGCAGCGGGTTGCGCGAGGAACTGAGGAACAGGTTCTTCACGGTCTGCTGCGAAACGGTGCTCGCGCCGAGCACCAGGCGGCCCTGGGTGAGGTTGTAATCCATCGCCTCCTTGAAGGCGATCAGATCGAATCCGCTGTGCTGGTAGAAGCGGCTGTCTTCGGCCAGGATCACCGAGCGGATCATGTGTTTGGGGATGGCGGACAAAGGCACGGGTTGCCACCGCAACCGCGGCCAGTCCTTGTGATCGGCCAACTGTTTTTCGTATTCGACCATGAAGGCCGACTTGGGCACCGGCCCGGCGGCAAGCTTCTTCCAGTCCGGCCAGGTCACCGCGAGGTAAAACAGGTCGAGGACCAGGAGCAACAACAGGATTCGAAACGACCAGCGCAATACTCGCCCGCCGCGCCGCAGAAAACCTTTCAAGCCGCGTTTGCCGCGGCGCCGTTTCCAGAACATGCTGTGTTGAACCATCCCTTCCTTGTCGCCGGAGACGGCGGTGCCGCTATTTTAGCACCGTCGCCGGTCAACCCGCCGGACCGTGCGGCTTCCGTTTCGGCGCGCCAGTCGCTGAACGATGACGATGACGCGAGAACGCCCGGGTCTCGGGTAGACAGTTGGCGCGGATTTGGTTACTGTCCCGGCGTGCTTCGGGTCGCGCCTGAATCGCCACGGAGGAAAAAGCCGGTCCTTAGCAGTCCGGCATAACAAAAGGGTCCGCAAGGGCCCTTTTGTTCGCACCCATGGCAGCGTCTTGTCCCAGGCGTGCCCAAAACCCCTGATTGGGCTAGTATCTCCTCCCCCGGATTCATTGACGGTATTCTCCATGTCACCCCAGCAACCGCTCCCGGCCACTTCGATTGCACCCGCGCGCACGGCCCCGGCCACCGGCGCACCGCGGTCGCTCACGACGTCCTGTCTCTCGCGACACTCGCACGTCCCTGTGCAGCGCAAGGCCGTGGCACTGATTTCGGGCGGGCTCGATTCCATGCTCGCCGCCAAGGTCATGCTCGAACAGGGCATCCACGTCGAAGGCATCAACTTCTACACCGGCTTCTGCGTGGAGGGGCACACGCACGCGATTCGCAACCACGAGCACGCCAAACCGAAGCGCAACAACGCCCTGTGGACGGCGGAGCAGCTCGGCATCAAGCTGCACATCATCGAGGTCATCGAGGAATACAAGGACGTCGTGATCAACCCGAAGCATGGCTACGGCGCCAATCTCAACCCCTGCCTCGACTGCAAGGGCTTCATGGTGCGCAAGGCGCGCGAGTGGATGGAAAAGAACGGTTTCGATTTCATCATCACCGGCGAGGTGCTGGGTCAG
>JBBTKS010000002.1:0-1516 GCA_038058885.1 Pseudomonadota bacterium | reverse complement strand
GTCGGCCCCGGGATCGGGCCGCCCGTCCCGGTCGCCATGTCCTGTCGCCCATCCTGTGGGAGGCGCCGCCTTGTCCGAATTGGTTGATCTACACTTCCAATGTGGCCCCGCTGACGTGTGACTCCGCCATACGGAACATGATTACTGAAGGCAGTTAGCGCATCATTGAAAACGGACTTTAATTTATGAAGGGGGAAACTCCTTTGAATCTGGAAAAGCGTATCTTTCTTCTTGAAAGCGAGCTGCGCGACCGCGAAATCGAGATTTCGCTGCTCAAGGAAACCGCCGACGCGATCAACAGCGAGCTGGACCTGCAAAAGGTCTTTCAGCTGGCGGTGGAGCACGCCCGGAATCTCATCATGGCCGAAACCGTCTTGCTGCCGGTACTGGATGAAAACGGGACGGAGTACACCTATCAGGCCGGGTGCGGGAAAAACGCGGACGAAATCGTGGGCCAGTCGCTGCCCATGGACATCGGTGTCTGTGGCTGGGTATGGCGCCACAAACGCGCGTGGTGGCATGGCGTGCTGGCTGAGCTCGATGAGACTGAGCGCAACAAATGGGAGAAGGAAGCGGGCAGCATCCTCCTCGTGCCCCTCGTCGGCAAACGCAGTTTTCTCGGCGGTCTGGCCGGGATCAACAAGATCGGCGGCGGCGACTTCACCAAACGCGATCTCCATCTGCTCTCGCTTTTCGCCAACCAGGTCAGCTTTGCCATCGAGAATGCCGCGTTGTTCGACCAGCTGAACAAGGCCAAGGAAGAAACCGAAGCCTACCAGCGCGATATGCAGGAGTTGAACACCGAGCTGGAAAGGCGCGTGGCGCAGCGGACCTCGGCCCTGGCCGACGCGGTAAAGGAGCTCGAACACCTGGCGCTGCACGACATGCTGACGGACCTGCCGAACCGTTCGCTGATCGAGGACCGGTTGCAGCAGGGAATCCTGATCGCCCGGCGCGAGAAAAAACCGCTGGCGCTTATCATGCTCGACCTCAATCAGTTCAAGGAGGTCAACGACCGGCACGGGCATGACGCGGGTGACAGCCTGTTGAAGCAGGTGGCCCTGCGTCTGCGGCGCGTCCTGCGGCAATCGGACACGGCCGGCCGGCTCGGCGGCGACGAGTTCGCCCTGGTGCTTCCCTCTACCGACGAGGCCGGGGCGGTGAAGGTCGCCGAGAAGCTGATCAAGGTCCTCGAGCCGTCTTTCAAGATCGGTGACAACACGCTCAAGAGCGCCTGCAGCATCGGTATCGTCGTGTATCCGGAGCACGGCGAAGATGTCGCCGCCCTGTGCAAGAGCGCCGACGTGGCCATGTATGTGTCGAAGCGCCGCAAGATCGGGTATTCCGTCTATCGCCCGGAGACTTAACAAGACGTTGTGCCGCCCGGTGCGCGTCAAACATCCTTTACCCTGATCGTCTCTCGAATTCCTTCCAGCGGTTTTTCTCACACCAATCGCCTCGCGGCATCGACGGCGCTTGACCCCGCGCGCCGGGGCTTGTAGAACTTGGCAGATAT
>JBBTKS010000001.1:0-2147 GCA_038058885.1 Pseudomonadota bacterium | reverse complement strand
TTCTCTCGCGCCGGCCGAAGTACAGTCCATCGTGGTGGATGAAGAATCGCACAGCATGGATGTGATCGTGGACGAAAAACAGCTTTCCCAGTCCATCGGACGCAGCGGACAGAACGTGCGGCTGGCCTCCGAGCTCACCGGCTGGGAGCTGAACATCATGACCGAGCAGTCGGCCCAGGAAAAAGGCACCAAGGAGGCGGCGAACTCCATCCAGCTGTTCATGGAACAGCTTTCGGTGGATGAGAACGTGGCCACGGTCCTGGTGCAGGAAGGTTTCACCAACCTGGACGAGATCGCCTACGTGCCGAAGCAGGAATTGCTGGCCATCGAGGAGTTCGATGACGAACTGGTGGACGAACTCCGGAACCGGGCGCGCGATTTGCTGTTGACCCGCGCCATCGCCCAGGAAGAGAAGATCAGCCTGGCGGAACCGGCCAAAGACCTGCTGGAAATGCAGGGCATGGACGAAAATACGGCGCATCTGCTGGCGTCCCATGGCATCAAGACCATGGAAGAGCTGGCGGAGCAGGCCGTGGACGATCTGCTCGAGATCGAGGGCATGACCGAAGAGCGCGCGCGCGAACTCATCATGACGGCGCGCGCACCGTGGTTCGAGGACAAACAGGCGGGATAACCGTTCCGTCTTTTAGGACCTTTAACAAAAGGAAATTTCACCGCAAAGACGCAAAGAGCGCAAAGGAGATAAAGTGTTTTTTGCTACAAATGCTTTTCTTTGCGTCCTTCGCGCCTTTGCGGTGAGCCTTTTTGTTATGGTTTCTTAGGAATTTATGACGCAGATCACGATAAAAGGCTTTGCGGATCAGATCGGCATTCCGCCGGATACGCTGCTGCGCCAGTTGGAGGCGGCCGGCCTGTCAGCTAAAAATGCGGACGACGCGCTGACCGACGAAGAGAAGGAAAAACTTTTCCATTATCTGCGCGCCAGCCACGGCGCCACCGACGAAGGCGCGGCCAAGAAAAAAATCACGCTCAAACGCAAGTCCACCAGCCAGGTTGTCCAGAGCACGCGCACCGGCGCCTCGCGCACCGTGCAGGTCGAGGTGCGCAAAAAGCGCACCTTCATCAAACGCACCGCCATCGAGGAAACACCGTCCGCGGCGGAAGAAGCACCGGTCGAGGAGCTCGAGGCTGTCGCGGCGGCTGTCCTGGCGGAAACCCCCGTGGCGGCGCATGCCCCCGTCGTTGCCGAATCCGCCGCGCCGGCGCCGGTGATGGCGCCTCCGGTTCCGTCGAAGCTTGAGCCCGCGGCGCCGGTGGCCAAACCGGCGGTTCCGGCCAAGCCGGCACTGGCACCCGCCAAGGAAGTCAAGAAACCGCACAAAGGCAAGAAAGAGCGGCTGCAGAAACTCGAAGAGCGCGAGCGTGGCGAACTGCATCTGGCGGCCGGCAAGAAGGTGCGACGCAAGGTCAGGATGGTCGCCCATAAGCCGGTGGTCACCAGCGTTACCGGTCAGCACGGCTTCGAAAGGCCGACGGCGCCGATCGTGCATGAAGTGGCGCTGCCCGAAACCGTTACGGTGGCGGAGCTGGCGCAGAAAATGTCCATCAAGGCGGTCGAGGTCATCAAGGTGCTCATGCAGATGGGCACGATGGTCACCATCAACCAGGTGCTCGACCGCGACACCGCGACGCTCGTCGTCGAGGAAATGGGTCATGTCGTCAAAGAGGCCAGACCCGAAAGCCCCGAGACCCTGCTGGCCTGGCCCACGGCCGAAGCGGCCGGTGAGGCCGAACCGCGCCCGCCCGTGGTGACCGTCATGGGTCACGTGGACCACGGCAAGACCTCGCTGCTCGACTATATCCGCAAGGCCAAGGTGGCCTCCGGCGAAGCCGGCGGCATCACCCAGCATATCGGCGCTTACCACGTGGAAACACCCAAAGGCGTGGTGACTTTTCTGGACACGCCCGGTCACGAGGCATTCACCGCCATGCGCGCCCGTGGCGCCAAGGCCACCGATATCGTGATCCTGGTGGTGGCGGCCGATGACGGCGTCATGCCGCAGACGATCGAAGCGGTCCACCATGCACGCAACGCCAAGGTGCCGCTGGTGATAGCGGTGAACAAGATCGACAAGCCCGAGGCACAGCCCGATCGCGTGCGCCAGGAGCTTACCAAGCACGAAGTC